>NZ_JBBBNV010000044.1:0-22837 GCF_037137075.1 Paenibacillus sp. y28 | reverse complement strand
TACCTTACGCAATTGGCGATGGTAGCCTTCAATCATGTTGGTTGTGTAGATCATTTTGCGAAGCTCTGGCGGGTACATAAAAAAGGTCGAGAGCTCATCCCAGTTCTGCCGCCATGACTTCATAATGAGTGGATACTTCTGGCCCCACGCTTCTTCAAAGCGCTCCAACTCCAGCAAGGCCGCTTCCTCAGTTGCCGCTTTGTAAATCGGCTTTAAGTCCGCTGTCACACGCTTCAAATCCTTGTAGGATACATACCGAACCGAATTGCGAATTTGATGGACGATGCATTTCTGAATATCTGTTTTGGGGTAACATGCACCGATGGCCTGACTGAAACCCGTCAAATTATCCACGCACACGAGCAAGATATCCTGGACACCCCGGTTCTTCAGATCGTTCAGCACGCTCATCCAGAACTTGGCCGACTCGTTTTCACCAATCCAGATCCCGAGCACATCCTTATTACCATCCAAATCAACGCCAATGACCATGTAAGCTGCCTTGTTGACAATGGCTCCGTCCTGTTTCACCTTGAAGTGAATCGCATCTAAAAAGACAACGGCGTAAATGGGCTGCAAGGGTCGGTTATGCCATTCCTTGATTAAGGGCATGATTTTATTGGTAACATTGGAAATAAGCGCAGGCGATACTTCTATGCCGTATAATCCTTGCAAATGATCCTGAATGTCTCGCGTGCTGACACCTTTGGCATACAAGGCGGTGATTTGATCCTCGATGCCCGTCATGTTCGTTTGGTTCTTCTTGATAACCACGGGCTCAAACTCGCCCAGTCGATCACGCGGCACTTGAATCTCCATATCACCGTATTCAGTGTGAATCGTTTTTTTTCCATAGCCGTTTCGACTGTTCTTGGTTTGCTTGTTCTGGTCGTACGGAGTGTAGTCGAGCTGCGTATCCAGTTCCGCTTTCAGGGTGGCCTCCAGCACATCTTTAAACATGTCTTTCAAGGTTGCTTGGATGTGCTCCACCGATTGGAATTGATGTTCCTTTACTAAAGCGCTTATGTCTTGTTTACTCCAAAATTTCGTTGTCATGTTCGTTTCCTCCGAATTCGATTGTTGATAGGTTTAGTATGTCCCATCTCCATCGTTTTCAAAGGTTCCAGCTTTTATTTTACACTCCCCTTAATCCAACGACAGAACACATCTATTTAGCCCCACAGGATATCTAACCGGTAGACCTTGTCATACAATGCGTGAAATCTTCGCTCCTTGCTTTCCTTGGCCGCATGACCTAGTTTCTCTTGGAGTTGTTGAACGTTTTCCTTTGGTGTCGTTAGCCCCTTGGCATTCACTGACTCGTACCTCCTCAAGGCACTTGAACAAAGCAGGGCTCCTTCCCTCCATGTGTTGTCCTGCGTTCCTCGGTAGGATGAGCCCCTCAGACTCCCTTCCTGCAGACGGCTCATTTCACCTTCTGAGCTTATAGAGCGCCTCGCTACCAAAAAAAACTTCCCGTGCAGTGCAGGGGAGGGTCTCCCCAGTTCACTGCATCCTCTTTCATACCATGCCGATCCCTCTTCTTCACTGCCGTTCCAAGTTCAAAGCAGCTTCCTTGGCCTTCATCCATATACTCGGGATTCGGCTTCCTCTTTTCCCTCTTGCGTAGGCCTTTTTGACGACGCGGCAGGATTCACTTTATGTTACGGCCTGGCATGTCGCTCGCCCTGTCTCTGATAGGTACTTTCGTCGATACGCTTCTACGCACAGATTTCGCCGTACGCAGGTATCCTAGCTACACGGGGGCTTGGCCCTTCCCGCGACCGGACTTTCACCGGCTAGAAGATGCGTGCTTAGCTGGGCACGCAATACAGCAAAAAGCCTCTGTCCGCACCCTGACAGAGGCTAACCTGCAATAGGCTTCGTCATTAACCGCGGATTCGGCTTGTCAAATCCGCTCCGCCGGCTTTCCTTTTCCCTCCGAAGCTTGGTTGGATAACACCACGATTTGAATCGTCTATTTATGATAATAGATCCACGGCTGAGGGTTTCCCCGCTCCAGCTCCTGCTTCAAAAAACGCAAATTCCGCTCTCGCTTGCCGGGCTCCTGCGCTGCTGATTTCATGTAGCCGTAATGATACAGCTTGACCGGAAGAAATTGCGATTGATCAGCTTGCTCCTCCGGTGTTAAAATCTTCGCCACATTCAGCGTTTCATGGGCCGCTCCCTCAAATTGAAACCCGCAACCCCTTCGAAATAACCGGATTTGCCTGAGCGAATAGGTCAAGCCCGGGTCCAGTGTCTCCCCGTAGTAATGAATCGTGTCAACCGAAAGAAGCCGGTGCTCCGGCATGAGAAGTGCTTCACGCAAAGTCCACCGGTCCTCCGGCTCCACTTCCTCATCCGCATCCAGCCATAAAATCCACTCTCCCGCCGCCTTCTCTATCCCGGCGTTGCGGGCTGCGGCGAAATCGTCCTCCCACCGATAAAAAACAACACTCGCTCCGAAGGAATGACAAATATCGACGGTTCTGTCTGTCGATCCGGTATCCACTATAATCATCTCATCCACGACATCCTGCACACTTTTCAAGCACCGTGCGATGTGGCGTTCTTCATTGCGAACGATCATACATAACGAAAGTCTCCCCATCATCCGATGAATCGAAAACACCTCCATGCAGCCGTTATTCCGCCAATTGAAGCTCATATGCAATGGTAACCGAGGTGCCCTGCGGCGAGTGCCTGCAGGGCACCTAGGCTTGGCCCGCTATGAACGAAATGAGTATCATGTCGGGGGTGCTTGCTTTTTGCTTAGTTCATCTTATGCTGCCCGACCTGATTTATTCCGTGTTCGGGGCGGGTGGCGGGTTTCCCAGCCGCCTCCCCGCTTTTCCCATTCTGATCAAGCGTACAGCAGCTTCCAACGCGCGCGGAGCCCCAGCGCGCGCTGGAAGCTGCGTGGCGGTCGGTCGAGCCCCAGTAAACGAAACGCAGACAAGCACCTCTCCATACGGTAGAGATGCTACACTGCTTTTCGCTTCAATTTATGCCGGGCAGGGCGCTTCTCTTGCTTGCAGGCTTTGGGCCGTTTGCTTTTCTTGCCGTCGCCCCTGCCGGAGCTTCGCGTCTTGCCGCCCGCTTTTCCTGCATGCCTCGGGCTGTACGACTTCGTCTCCGAAGGCTCCTCACCCTCCCTAACGCCCAATCTCCCTTCACCTAATGGTTCACTATCCGGCTCCATCGGCGGCTGCGAATACTCGTCCATCTGCCTATTCCATAGGCCTGCCGGCTCCTCCAGCGGCACCTGCAGCAGCTGTTCCCATTCTTCATGACGGATGTCCTGTTTAATCACCGCCAAATGATACATGATCCGATCCGGATGATGACGTTCGGTTTGGCGCAGCAGCCGGAAATCCACACCGGTCTGCAGCAGCATATCGCCAGCCAATACACACGGCCCTGGCTGCACGGCTTCCCCTACGGATGGCTCAGCTTCGGTCCTTGAGCCGGCGTCTATACCCGGTGCGTCCATCTCCATGCCAGGAGCCTGTGGAAGGAAGTCCTGCCTGGTTTCATCAAGCGTTTGCTCATCACATAACCTGTTGCCGTCCGAGCCTGCCGTCTGCAATACCGGATAGTCAACGGGGGCTACGATGCACACAATCGCCTTATGCCGGGAAAGCCGGTAAATCTCGCGCATCGTCTTCATAAAATCTGTCACATCTTGAAGCACATCGCAGGCCATAACGAAGCTGGCCGTATGATCCGGAAGTGGAATACCCCGATTGATGTCACAAACGATATCCACGCCCGGGTAGGCGACGTAATCGATGCCGATACACCCCTCATGCCTGCGATTTCCGCAGCCGATATCCACCTTCATCTGCTCTTCACCCATTTCTTTGGTGTTGGTAGACTGCTTCCTTTCCTCGCCGGCCGCGTAGGACCTGCGGATGGAGCCACGGTAATGCAGGATGCCCTCCACGGTTCGTAAATACGCGGACGTTCATCATTTTATCCGCCAGCACACGCTGATACATGCTGATTTTGACCAAATTGTCACGAAGCTGGCTGTCCGCAGCCTGAGCATGCACGATAGCGCCGGCTGTATTCTCCAGCATTACGGCCAGCGCCTGCTGGCTGCGGACGAGCGATTCCAGCAAATCCAGCTTTAACCGCTCTCTCCGTTCGAATAAATCGAACTGCCTCATGCTTCCCCGTCTCCTAAATCAAACATGTCTCCTCCCCCGAAGCCGCCGCCGGAAGATTCGTTCTCGCCAAGCAAAATGCTCAGATTTTTCCCAAGTCCCTGCTCCATTTTGGTCAAGCTGTCGACGACTTCGATCAACTGTTCATGAATGGTAATCGATTGCTTTAGCTGATCGGTGTGCTCCGAGAAAACATGAGGGACCAGATGATTGCAAATCCACTGCTTTGTTTTCTCCGCCTCATATGCCTTGGCTTCCAAAATCAGGGCCACATTCATTTGAATATTGGCTGTGGCCTCCAAAATGCGCATAAACGATTCTGATCGCTCCACCACATGTCCTCCTTGCCTGAAGAAGCTATTCAAACACTCGGCAGTATTTCCCTGTCCAAAGCCGCCGGGCTGAAACACGCGCTATAATCAAAATACGATGCCGCTGATTCGGCCGTATCCGGTTCCCTACTCTTCTTCCGTCCCCTTCAATTCCTTCATCACAATGCTTAAATTTTCGGCAATGCCATCTTGAAGCTCTGCGAAGCTGTTTAAGTACGCAGCAATGTTTTTGGACACATCCATCGCACTGGCGGTTACGTCCAGAACACTGCCGAAGGTCATTCCTACATCGGGAATCGCAACAATAATCTGGGACATACGGACGGCAATATGCCGCTTGGCATCTAAAATTTTGGCCATTTCCCCGTGTGATTTCGCCATATGCTCAATCGTATCCGTCACTCTTTGCTCCACGGATCATCACCTCTTCCAGCAGTATATGTTTGATTCGGGCAAGGGTTCCGGCGGTCAAAGGGAATGTGGTATTCGTCTATCCGAAGCTCACAATAAATTGAAGAATGATAGATGTCCGTGCTAGATTCCCGTTATTCGTACATGCAATGCCTCCTGCCGCTTCATATAGTGTATAGATTCCAACTCTATTACGACAAGGTGGTGAAGCTATGAGTCTACCGATTCGAATCGGCATTGCCGGCACCGGCTTTATCGCCCGCGGCTTATTGCTTGCTCTTGACCTGCATTCCGACCTGACCGTCCACAAGGTGCTGACACGGCGGCGTATAGCCGAATGCACCGATTTTCCAAAGCCGGGATTAATCACGAACTCCGTTGAGGAGCTGATCCGTAATTCCGATCTCGTTGTAGAATGCAGCGGAAGCGTGATTGAAGCTACGGAGACAGTCGATGCGGTTCTGAAGGCTTCCGTGCCCGTTATTACCATGAATGCCGAGCTGCAAATAACGACAGGGTCCTATTTTGCCGAAAAGGGCTTGTTCACCGAATCGGAGGGCGATCAGCCGGGCTGCCTGGCCGCCTTGCGGGAAAATGTGCTGCAAATGGGCTTTAAACCGTTGGTATACGGCAATATCAAGGGATTCCTGGATTTGAACCCGACGGAGGAGAACATGAAATTGTGGTCCAGGCGGCATGGCATTAGTCTGCCAATGGTCACCGCATTTACAGACGGCACCAAAATTCAAATCGAGCAAGTCCTTGTCGCCAACGGGCTGGGGGCAGGACTTGTTGTACCGGGTCTGCTCGGACCGGAAGCTCCGGATACGGAAGCCGGCGGCAGTATACTGGCTGCGGAAGCGAAGCGCCTCGGCTTTCCCATCAGCGACTTCATTTTATCCCCGAAATCCCCCGCCGGTGTATTCATTGTTGCCGAGCATGATACACGGCAGCGTGATGCGCTGTCCTATTTCAAAATGGGCGGCGGCCCTACCTACACCCTGCTGCATAATTACCATTTATGCCATTTGGAAATTGTCAAAACGATTCGGCGGGTAGTGGCAGGCGGCGGCGTACTGCTGAACAATTCCGCCCGGCCCAGGTACAGTGTTGCGGCAATCGCCAAAAAAAGATTGGCTCCCGGGCTTAAGATGAAAAAAGGGATTGGCAGCTTTGATGTGCGCGGCCACGCCATCTCCATCAAACATGAGCCTGAGCATATTCCTATCGGGCTGCTTGCGGATGCAACAGTTATCCGGCCGATCGAGCCGGATCAAATGATTCGTTTCGCAGATGTGAACCTGCCGGATAGCCTCGCAGCAGCAATTTGGCGGAATATCAAAACCAGAGTGGAGGGCTGACCGTTGTGTTAAACCGTATCAAACAAACATGGTTTTCCAATATCCGCGCCGATGTGCTCGCCGGCATTACAGCCACCTTGGCATTAATCCCGGATTCGATTGCCTTCTCTTTTATCGCCGGGGTCAATCCCATGGTCGGCATTTATACTTCGGTATGTATTCTTCTGATTATTTCGTTCTTTGGAGGCCGGCCGGCCATGATCTCGGCGGCAGCCGGCTCCATGGCCGTACTCATGACGCTGCTTGTAGCGGAGCACGGCATTCAATATTTATTTGCCGCCACCATTCTGACCGGGATTCTTCAGTTTCTTATGGGTGTATTCAAGCTGGGCAAGCTGATGAATTTTGTCCCTCATGCCGTCATCAAAGGCTTTATTAACGCGCTGGCTATCCTCATCTTCCTCGCCCAGCTTCCCCATTTCACCGGGCAGTCCTGGCCCATGTACGCCATGGTCGCCGGAACCCTTGCAATCATCTACTTGCTTCCTCTCCTGACGAAGGCTGTTCCGTCACCTCTCATAGCCGTCGTTATCATGACCGTCCTCGCCGTCGGCTTGGGATGGAGGATGACGACCGTGGGAGACACGGCAACGATCGTCCCTTCGCTGCCAAGCTTCCTGCTCCCGGATGTTCCATGGACCCTAGAGACACTGCTTATCATATTGCCTTATTCGATTTCTCTTGCACTTGTCGGTTACACGGAAACACTGCTTACTCAGGATATGATCGATGATATGACCCGCTCCAAAACGAGCAAAAACAAGGAGATGGCCGGACAAGGCATCGCCAATACGGTCACCGGCTTTTTCGGTGGAATGGCCGGCTGTGCGCTTGTGGCCGAATCGGCGATTAACGTCAAGCTGGGGGGCCGGGGCCGCCTTTCTACGCTTGTAGCCGCGCTGTTTTTGCTGCTGCTTGTACAGCTGCTCGGCGGTGTTGTTTCCCTTATCCCCATGGCGGCGCTCGTCGGCGTCATGATGATGATTTGTTACGAAATTTTTGACTGGAAGTATGTGGGGACCCTGCGCCGCATTCCGAAGGCGGAAGCGCTGGTTATGATTGTGACCGTCGCCGTTACAGTGTTTACCCATAATCTGGCCTTCGGCGTCATCGCCGGGGTTTTGCTAAGCCTCATCCTCTTTGCCTATAAGGCTTCTCTTATCCGAGTGGACCGGGAAATCACGGAGAGCACTGTCATTTACCGCGTTCACGGTCAACTATTTTTCGCCAGCGCAAACGATTTGCTGGACCGCATCGATATTCATTCCGCCCCGGCTCATGTCACCCTGGATTTAACCCGGGCCCATATATGGGACCATGCAGCCGAGCTTGCGCTGCACCAAGCAACAAGCCGCCTCGAAGAGCTCGGGAAACAGGTCGAAGTTCTCCGTTCCCCGAAATAAGGAATTCTCAAGCGAGCATTTGCCGCTGTCGCGGCAAGTGCTTCACTACATACGATTGCCGTTACGATAAATAGTTCGGCACCGGATTAAGCGGAAACTGGTTAAACAGCTGTTTAAATTGCTCTTCACCAGGCCTACCGCCCCATTTTTGAACATAATACTGCTCATACAGGGTCCGCATGAGATCCGGGTTTATCCGCGGCTCGGGATTGCTTTTCTCCAATTGGCCTTCATGAAGAAGCGCCGCCGCAAGGTCGGTAGAGACGAGTTCATACCCGGCCAGCTGCAGCCTGCGGTGGTAATCATCATCCGAGAATTCATGCGGGAAATGAATGTCCCACGGCCCGACCTCGCGTACGGCGGCCATATTATAAGCTGCCAGTGCGCGGCTTGCAGTAAACACCGCTCCCCACTTCTGTCCGGTTATCTGCAGCGTGCCGATCATATCCAGCAGCTTCTCCGTTGTCCCGGGGTGAGCCAGCGCATCATTGCGTGCAAATATAATGACCTCGCAGCCCCGATCGGCCCCGATCCGGTGAAGCAGATTCATCGTTTGGCTGTAGGTGAACGGAACCGGGGGCTGATAAACCGGAACGGCTGCCAGCGCCGGATTGGAGGCAATGGACAATTCCTTCGAATTATCAATCACAAGCGTATTGTTCCACAGCGGCTGAACACTTTGCAGCGCTTGCTGCAGCAAGTCCGGCCGGCCCGTATATCCGACTGCTGCGGCGTATGTGAATGCTTGGGGCGGCAATGGGCTCCCCACTACGGCGGCCGGCTGCCCCGTCAGGTGAAACCGGAATTTTTTTCGCAGCGGCCTCCTTCTTTTTCTTGCGGCCAATCTTGTCTTTTTTAACCGGCCCTTTAACGGCTTCTTCTTTTTGGGTATTTGAATTTTCAGCGGGGTGGTCCGGTGTCCGGCCGCCTGCTTTCTCCTCACGCGTATCCGTGTACGCTTCGCCGCCTGCTTGCGAATCATGCTCGCGCTGCACCTCCATACGGATGGTCGTTGATGGTCATTGACTCATTGCTATACTATGACTTGATTGTTTCCGCTTCATGTACATCCACCCAACGCCGGTGAAATACAGCCATAGCCTACCAAAGCACAGGCATATTTTGCGCAAACGCCCATTTCTTGTGAATCAGGCGTTTGTGCATTTTGAAATGAACGGCTCCCACATACGATGTAACCATACAACATGCTTCAAGCGAAGGAGAATCGGTCATGAAATATATTCTCGGGATCCCCCATACGAGCAGTATGGAGCTGCTCCAGAGAGCAGTCGACAGCATACCGCTTTATCAGCCGCATACCATTGTGGTCGATAACTCCGAAGGGCACAATTTGCGCCATGCCCCTTCCATATCCGGCAAGGTGCAAATTTACAGGCCTCCTATCGTTCTCTCCTTGACGCAGGTGTTCAATTATTTGCTGCAGCGGGGGATGGCGGAAAATGGTGACGCCGTTTTGTTTATGCATGAGGATGCCGAGGCCACGGAGGGGGTTCCGGAGCAGTTTCTCTCCTTGCTCGAACAATACAATCAGGAAGGAAAACGATGGGGAGTCGCGTTCACCAACTACGACGCGCTCGCCGCATTCAATTTGGCCGCTGTCCGCGAGGTCGGCTTGTGGGATACGAACTTTTATGCTTATTATGCCGATAACGACTATTACCGCCGCATACGGGATGCTGGGTATGAAACGGTCGAAACGGAATTGCCCGTCATACATCATGTGAGCATTACCGCCAAATCCAATCCGTACCTCAAAAAGGTATACAGCTCGGTAGAAGCCATTGTCGTTCCTTACTATAAAACCAAATGGGGGGAGTAATACAACCGGGCATGAAAAACCGTTTTTTTGAATGGGGGCTTATCTCCCTTTCAAAAAAACGGTTTTTTCGCGGCATTTTTTCGCAACGTTCTCATTCGAAATCATGACGCAGCCTTCACCTACAGCTTCTGAATCATATAGTTATTCCAATTGGAGCCGACAAACCGGTGTGGAATGGAAATATGCTGCACAAAAGCTGTAGGCCCCGGCCAGCATGGAACATCATCAAACACAATGAATCCGCCTTTGGCAACGAACGGCATCCAGTTCATGAAATCCTGCTTCACATTCTCATAATCGTGATCACCGTCAATGAATAGCAGCCCCGCCTGCCGCTCTGGGGGATAATGGCGCCACATGGTTCGAGAATCTCCTTGCATGGGCGTAATATAACTGCTTAATCCGACCTTGTTCATGTTGGTTTGAAACTCACCGAACACATCGGGAAAATACGTTCTCAGAATTTCCTGATGCTCCGGAGATCCCTTCCAGGTGTCTACAGCATAGACATGGCCTTCCCCTCTATCCTTCACTCCATGCCCAAGCCAGGTCGTTGATCGGCCTCTCCAGGAACCAACCTCAATGACATACCCTGTCGGCGCAAAATGCTTGACCAGCCGGTACAGGTTCATTCCTGCTTCATCGGACACCCACCCCTGAATTGGGGCCACTTTACTCCGAATGTCCATCAGGCGTTCGTGCTCCAGCATGCTTGACCCTCCTCTCACGGTATGCTTCTAAACAACCGCCGCGATTGTAAAATGCTCAAACTGCTGCGGGCGCACCCGGTTGGCAACCACCGTTTTGCCGTCCCCGTCCTCAGCGCATGCGTACATGCCGTTATAGGCTTGTAAGGTATACGACCGGAAAGCAGCCTGATGTAAAATAAACTGCTCCCATGGACCGCACTCCCTCCGATCAGCCACGAGAAGCCCGCCGCGATTAAAATCCGCACACACATAGTGTCCTTGATCATAGGTCTGAAGCGACACGATGCTGTATAGCGGGTCATGAAAGGTGAGCCAGAACATTTCGTATTCTCCCAGCCCATCCCTGTCGGCGCTTAGCTCCCCGCCGCCTCCATGATAGGCGCTAAGATAGGCCGCATGTATCGTTTTCACTGAAACCAAAATCCGCATGTCCGTCCCCCCTTCGTAATATAGTATTCTATTCACCTCCTGCTGCTCTGCTCTCTGATTTCATAGAAATGTAGACCTGCCCGGAAAAGTGCAGGCACATGGCTTATTTACAGGCATGAAATGCAGTGTAATTGTGGTTACCGCCGTTTCCGCAAAGGATGCAAGAGCATAATTTGTATAGATCGTCTGCGCTGGAATACGCCGAAAGGAGGAACAGCAGTGAACCGGGAGGTAACCTTTGAGACCAAATGCTATGAAAAGGACTGGCGCCTCCTTCTGCTAACGCCAAGACTACAAACGATGATTCAATACAACCGGTTTCCGTTCAAAGAAACGATGCTATACATCAACAACGTAAACGATCCGGACGAGGTGGGCTTTTATGCCGGCAAGCTGGTGCAGAACGGCCTGTTGACCTCTTATGTCATCGTCGATACCTATGCCCGGGAGGCGCTGGATTTTTTCGGAATCGATAAGAACAGCTTTAACGGGGGCTATTATTATTCGATCGCCGAGCTCGTCTCCATTTATTTAGCCAAAACGAAGTATATTTTGCATTACTCCAGCGACTCCATCCTGGCGGGAGAGCTGGACTGGATCGAGGCTGCGCTGGAGAAGATGGAATCGGACGCCCGAATCAAGGTTGCCAATCCGACCTGGAACTTTAGTTACGCCTATGCCCGGCAGGAAGCCGAGGAAGAGGACAGCCGGTTTTATGTTGGATACGGATTTTCGGATCAATGCTATTTGATTCGGACGGCGGACTTCAGAGCACGCATCTACAACGAAAAAAATCCGGAATCCGAACGGTATCCGGCTTACGGAGGAGAGCTTTTCGAGAAACGGGTGGATGCATGGATGCGCAACCATCATCATTTACGCATCACATACAAGCATGGAAGCTACATTCACCGGAATTTCGGCTGAAACGTACAGGCCATTGAAATCAAAAGGCGGGGAGCAATCCTATGAATATTTCATTATCCATCCTGATTCCTACCGTTCCTGAACGGATCCAGTTCTTATCGCGTATGGTTCAAGAGCTGGCGCGGCAAACCAAGGGGCGTCCTGTTGAAGTGTTGGCGCTGCTGGATAATAAAAAAAGCACGGTCGGCGCCAAACGGAGCGTATTGCTGGAGCAAGCGAAGGGCGATTACATCGTATTTGTTGATGACGACGACCGGCTGGAGCCCCATTACGTAAGCACGTTATGCGCCTATATCGAAGCAGCGCCGGATGCGGATTGTTTTGTGTTTGACGTAGCGGTGTATTTGAACAACCACTTTTATAAAGTGTGCAAATACGACATCGCGTACACCCATGGAGAAGATCAATCTTATTATTATAGGAAGCCTAATCACTTGATGTGTTACGCAAAACGCATTGCCGCTCTCCATAAGTTTCAGGATATCAGCGGCGGTGAAGATGACGAATGGGGCACCAGAGCAGCCGGCGATATTGTGAATCAAGTGCGCATTCCTCATGTCCTGTATCACTACGATTGCGATCTTACCAAGCCTTCAGACTGGTTCTCTTTATCCTAATCGAGGTGATCCGACTTGATTTGTTTTGCCCTATTGGCTCATGACAATGAGAGCATGCTCGCCGAGCAAATAAAAAACCTCCGGCATTACGTCCCGAACGCCAAAATCACCTTATACAACGGGGGAACCAATCCGGGCTTCGGCCAGAAGCACGGCATTCCGATCTGCCCGTACAGCAGACCGCTGCAGTACGGCAAATTGGGACGATATGTATGGGATATGATGACATGGCTGCAGGAAACAAAGGCGGACTATAAGTACTTCATTAATTTGGATTCCGATGTGTTATTCATCAAGCCCGGCTTCGAGGCATTCATCGACGAAATGATGGAGGGCTTCGACTGTATGGGAGCACACATGCAGGTACAGCATTCCCCGCAGGATAACCCGCAATTTTATCCTGGCATGACGCTGTGGAAGGAATGGCCGAAGTGGCAGCCGTTTTTCCAAACGGACTACTTCGCCCGCTATTTTAATCCCGTCCAAATTTATCGCCATTCGATGGTGGAGCGCATTGTGGCGGAGACGGATCGTTCTCGGCTGGAGCATTTATTGCAGGTGACCGATACCTTTGCAATGGAAGAAATGCTGTATGCAACACTGGCCATGAAATATGGCGGGAGCTGCCGGGAGTACCCGTGGGATTATACCGAAAGCTTACAATACGTGCGCACGGTACAGCCCATCACAGCCCAGGAAATGAAGGCCGCGAAATCGCAGCCGCACTATTACTGGATTCATCCGGTCAAGGACGAAATGCTCCAAATCCTGAGCATGCTGTCGATGCAGCTGGATCTCAAAAAATAACTTCAATGCATTCTGGAGGACGTTTATGATCAATAAACCGTTAGTCAGTATTCTCATTCCCGCCTATAACCGGCCTCATTACTTGCGCCTGGCTCTGGATAGCGCCATCGCGCAAACGTATGCCAACATCGAGATTATCGTTTGTGATGACAGCACCAATTCGGAAGTAGCGGACATGATTCAGCCGTATCTGGCGCAATACCCGCAGATCAGCTATTTCAAAAATGAAACGGTGCTCTTCGTTAAAAATTGGCTGAAGTGCTTGGAATTATCCAGCGGGGAATATGTGAACTACTTAATGGATGACGATCTGTTCCATCCGTACAAAATCGAGCGAATGATGGACTGCTTTCTGGAGCACCCGGACGTGCTGCTCGTTACCTCCCACCGCCAATTAATCGACGAATCCGGAAACAACCGGCCGGATGTATACGCAACACGAAGACTGTTTCATGAGAAGAAGCGGCTAGGCGGCATTGATCTCGGCAACAGCATTTTAACCGAGGGCTACAACGTCATCGGTGAACCGACGACCGTATTGTTCCGGAAAAAGGATTTAATCGAGCCGTTCGGCATTTTCCGGGGCAGACAATACACCACAACGAACGATGTGGCGACATGGCTCTCCTTTTTGTCACGGGGCGATGCGGTTTATTTGCCTGAAACGCTCAGTTACTTCCGCATTCATTCGGGACAAAATCAAAACTCCTCGGCAATCAGCACCTCCTCGCTGGCTGACTGGAGCGAGCTGACTCAGAGTGCGCGCGAGGCCGGCTTTCTGCAGAAGCCGGAACAATACCATGCTGCGCTTACGCTGCAGCTGGAGCGATTATCCGAAATGAAAGCCTCCCCGGTATTCGACCATCATCACGCCCAAATTGATGAGCTTCGGCATCGGCTGGAACAAATCCGGCAGGGCCTGAAGGGAACCGGACTGAAGATCGATTTAGGCTGCGGGGCGAGGAAACAGCCGGGCTACATCGGAATAGACCATCATGCGCTTCCCGGGGTAGATATTGTATGTGACCTGAACGGAACTATCCCGCTGGACGACGATACGGTTGACTATGTCATCGCCTCCCATTCCCTGGAACATATCGATCATGTATTCAATACGATGAAGGAGCTGTACCGGATTTGCCGGCACAAGGCGATTGTTTGTATCGTAGCCCCTTACTATAACACTTCCCTCAACCTGGCCAATCCGTACCATAAACAAGCCTTCAATGAGCATACGCCACGGTTTTTCACCAAAGTTAACAGCACGCTGGTGCCGTATGAGGACTATGAGTTCCCTCATGCCGTAGTGTGGGGATTAGGCGAAAGTGACCATTCCATGCTGGACATTGATTTTCGCTGTGTTAGAATGGAATTTTTTTATTTTCCGGACTTTCTGCATCTGTCTGACACGGAAAAAAGAAAATGCCGCAATCAGCAAGCCAATGTGGTTGATCAAATCATGTACCATTTGGTTGTGAATAAAGCAACCCTCTCTGATGAAGATCTGCGGGATATTTACCACAGCCGCAAGCTGGAGGAGCCGGACCATATTACATTAAGGCGGCAAGCGGATGCCGACAAGCTCCTGCGGCAGCTGCAAGATCCCGCTTTCATGCAGCAGAGGACAGGGAACACGTATGAAATACTGCAATTACAAGCAACGATCGCGGAACAACAAGAACAAATCGACCGGCTTTCCAATAAATTAGTAGCAGTAGAACAAATGATAAACCAGTTGCGTCCGAGAAAGTAGCATTAGCAGGGCTGCAAACGATGGACGCAAGGGAAATGGAGTGCTGCGCTAGATGTCTATACAGCTGTTTACGCCGACGTTCAGAATCGAAGAATGCCTGGATGAAATCAGGGAATGCCTGGAAAAGGGCTGGACCGGACTCGGCTACAAAACAACGGCGTTCGAGGAGAAATGGAAGGAGTACACCGGCCTAACCAACGCCCATTTTTTGAACTCGGCAACGGTCGGTCTCAGCTTGGCGCTTAAAATTTTGAAAATGGAATGCGGCTGGCAGGATCAGGACGAAATTATTACGACCCCTCTCACCTTCGTATCCACCAATCATGCCATCCTTTATGAGGGGCTCCGCCCTGTTTTTGCTGATGTCGATCAGTATCTGTGCCTTGACCCCGAGGATGTGCGGAACAAAATTACCGCTAAGACCAAGGCCGTTCTGTTCGTTGGCATAGGCGGAAATACAGGCCAATATGAACAAATCGCAGCGATTTGCAAGCAAAATCAGTTGAAATTGATTCTGGATGCCGCGCATATGGCGGGAACCCGGCTGCACGGCCAAATTCCGGGCAAGGAAGCAGATGCTGTTGTATATTCCTTTCAAGCCGTTAAAAATTTGCCGACGGCGGACTCCGGCATGATTTGCTTTAAGGACACGAAGCACGATGAATTATGCCGTAAATTAACATGGCTGGGCATCAATAAAGACACCTTCGCCCGTTCGAACGATAAAGGCGCCTACAAATGGAAATATGATGTTGAATATGTCGGCTACAAATATCACGGCAATTCCATTATGGCCAGCATCGGACTGGTGCAATTAAAGTATCTGGATCAAGACAATGCTTACCGCAGACAGCTTGCCAGCTGGTATGATCAGGCGTTTCAAGGGAGAGTGGCAAGCATCCCCGTTGCCGATGGCTGCGAGTCGTCGAGACATCTGTATATCATCGAGGCGAGCAACCGGAATGAGCTGCTGCTAGCCTTGAATGAATGCGGCATATACCCCGGCGTCCATTATCGGGATAATACCGAATACAGGATGTATTCTTATGCGCATGGCACCTGTAAAAACTCGCACCGGACGAGTGAACGAATCATCTCCTTGCCCATGCATCTTAGACTATCCAAGCAAGATGTTGATTTTATTGCTGAAAAAGTGATGACTTACAGCAAATAACGCCTGAGGAGCACTGCAATGGACATTCGGGGAGAACACAACATTATGTTACGTGCGGTTACGGCTCAAGATATCGAGCAAATCCGAGCCTGGAGAAATCAGGACTTCATTCGAACCTCCTTTATTGACCAGGGAATGATAAGCGAGGAACAACAACGCCTTTGGTTTGAACGGTACGTAAACGCTGCAGACGACCAAATGTTTCTCATTATCGAAAAAGAGCCATCCTGCAGACCCGTCGGCACAGCCGCTTTATACCGCATCGATCGGCAGCAATTAACGGCCGAATTCGGCAGACTGATGATCGGTGAGCCGACTGCTTTAGGTAAGGGGTATGGGCAAGAAGCGACCCGCTTGCTGTGTAAGCATGCTTTTCGCCACTTGGGACTAAAGCAACTTTATTTGGAGGTCCTGGAGAACAATTTGCGGGCCATCCGAATTTATCGGCAATGCGGGTTCAAGCCTTCGAGCATAACAGAGAAGAACGGCTTGCGATTAATGAAGATGGTGTTACATGAGTATAAAGCAGAAAGCGGGTAATTCCTATTTTATACTTTCACAATGTCCTGGATGACAATGAAGGCCTTTGCAATCAGCTGATGGGAATATTCAGAACGATCGGAGAAGCGCGATTCTATTCCAGTCCGAATCAAGCTACAGGCATTCTTTTAAACGATGCGCAAACCAGGACTTTAGCAGATACGATTGACGTTAGTACGATTTTTTCAAAAATAAATATCGATTCCCTTGTAGATGTTAATGAACTGACGCAATTGCTTTCGAAGCGGAACATCGAGGTTCGGCGGGTATCAGAGCGTGTTCATCTTCATGAGGCTCAACATCAAATCATTTCCTGCAAGCGGTATCCCCTTCGGCAAATGCTGCCCGCAGAAAACAAAGAGCTGGGCGTTTTTATAGCAGAATCGTTTCCGTTCCCCCGAAAAATACGAAACATCGTCAACGGTATCCTGGATTTAATGTCCGATTCCCCCAAGTGGATGGCTGTTCAATTACGTATTGAAGATGAGCTCGTGCTGTTTCGTCCGGATGGGAACGCCGGTTTTGAAGCCCATGTCCGCAATCAGTTGGATCAGGTACTGGCAATTGTTTCAGCTCATCCTGGCACGCACGCCGTTTATATCGCCTCCGGGATTCGGGAACACAAATTTGCAAGTGTAGTCAAGGCGATCCATGAAACGTTCCCGCATCTCAAACTAACAATGAAAACAGACATTCTGGCAGGCTCCCCGATGCTATGGGAAGAACTGCAGTCATTATGCTTGGAAGAACAAGCTTTGGTAGATTGGCTTGTATGTATAAACGCACCTTTCTTCGCAGGCCCCCATTCATCTTCATTCACTTACCTAGCCGGGTATATGCGGCATTATCGCGGATTGGATGGGGCAGCAACTCATTTATGGCCCGAATATCAGCCCTATTGGGATTTATGGTTTCCTCGTCTTTCATTGTAATTTCAGGAGGGATAACCTTTGCTGCGTTTCTGGGATAAAGTCATCAAGCCCCTGCTCGTCAAATTCGAGCCGGAGCACGTGATCGAAATCGGCTTGTATCTAAATGGCCGCACAACCATTAAGCTGCTGGAATATTGTAAAGTTTTCGAGCGGAAGCTGACCGTCATTGACCCGATCCCGGTGTTTGATACGGAGGCTTATTTGGCCGTGTTCGAAGAGGAGCTGGAGCTGAAACAGAAGTCCAGTCTGGACGCGCTGCCTGAAGCCAAAGCCGCTGATATGGTTCTGATAGACGGCGATCATAACTGGTTTACCGTTTTTCATGAGCTGCTGAGCATTGACAAACACGCGCAGACGGCAGGAAAATTCCCGATCGTCATCCTGCATGATACCGAATGGCCGTACGGCCGGCGGGACTCCTACGCCTTTCCGGAGGCCATTGCGCAGCAATTTCTGAAGCCTCATGCCAAAAAGGGCATTATCGCCGATTGCAGCGAGCTGGCGGAATCCGGCGGCATCAACCTCGATCAGAACAATGCGCTGTTTGAAAACGGAGAGCAGAACGGCGTACTTACAGCCGTGGAGGATTTCATGAAGGTCTCCGCATTCCCGCTGCGCCTCTATCGGTTGTACTCCAATAACGGCCTGGGCATTCTGGCCTCCACGGATGAGAAGAACGATGCTTTGATTCAATATATTATGGATACTTCCGGTTTATAAAGGGGTTGAATCTGACCATGTCCCCGCTCGTTTCCATTATCATCCTCACACGTAACGCTTTACATTATACCGAGCAATGTATAGAAAGCATTTTGCAGCATACTAATGAAGCCTTTGAGCTGATTTTCGTCGATAACGGCTCAACCGACGGAACCCTGGATTATTTGCAAACCGTCCCGAACGCCCGATGCATTCGCAGCGAACAAAACCTCGGCTTCGCCGGCGGGAACAATCAGGGAATGACGGCTGCCACCGGCGAGTATATATGTCTGCTCAACAACGACACCGTCGTGACACCAGGCTGGCTGACGCGCATGCTGGTCTGGCTTATCAAGAACCCGGCCATCGGCATTGTCGGACCGAGATCAAATAATGTCGCCTGGGCGCAGCGAGTCCATCCCTCTTACCAGACGATGACGGAAATGCATCAATTCGCCCAGGAGTGGACGCAGCAGCATAAGGATCAGGGCTTTGTTCCGCATAAATTAATCGGCCACTGCATGCTGTTTCACAAGGAGCTTATTCATCGTATCGGTTTTTTGGACGAACGCTTCTTCCCCGGAAATTATGAGGATGATGATTTCTGCCTTCGCGCCCGCATCAGCGGCAAACAATTATGGGTGGCAAATGATGTGTATATTCATCACTACGGAGGCAGCACCTTCCGCGCCAATCGGTTCAACTATACCTCCAGCGCACTGAATAACGCCGACCGGTTCGCCAGGAAATGGTCGCTCGGCATCTCCGGGTTTGAGCTTGACCATTACGGCTACCAGCCTTCGGAAATTGTCGAACGGGAGAAGCCCTTCCGCGCCGCCAGACATTTCATTCCTGCTCCGTCCCGTCTCCCATCCCCTTAACCTTTGCCGTGAGGAGGCCGATGATATGAAAATTGCGCTCATTAGTCCGGATTATTTCCCCATTCCTCCGGTCAAGTACGGGGGGATTGAACGAGTTGTCTATACGCTGACGGAAACGCTTGTAGACAAAGGACACGAAGTGGTTTTATATGCCCCTCGGGGAAGCCGAACAAGAGCAAAGCTGATCCCTTATTTGCATGAAGGGCAAGACATGTCCCGCATTCCCGGCTTCGTCAAGCTGACCTTGCCCAAAGGCACCGATATCATCCACGACCATACGCAGCTCTCCGTCGTCGGCCGCAGCATGCTGCCCGTCCCGACCGTCTCTACCATTCATAATCCGCTTCACAATCCTGTGGAGCATCCCGTGTATATCAGCAGACGCCACATGGAGCTGTTCGGACAAAACCATGGCACGTACGTATACAACGGCTTAAACCCGAATGAATATGAATTCACGGACCAGAAATCAGATTATTTGCTCTATATTGGGGCCATTATAGGCTATAAAGGGGTCCATCACGCAATTGAGGTGGCCGAACGGACCAATCAGAAGCTGATCATTGCCGGACCGGTTTATGACGGGCCGTACTATCAGCAAGAGATCCTGAGCAAAATGATGGCCAATCCGCGCTCTCACATTCAATACATCGGAGAAGTCGGCGGACAAACCCGCCTTCATCTGTATAAAAACGCGAAATGCGTGCTGTTTCCCACGTTATGCGAGGAGCCGTTCGGCCTGGTGATGATTGAAGCGATGGTTAGCGGAACGCCGGTTCTCGGTCTGGCTAACGGCTCCGTTCCCGAGGTGCTCGGCCGGTTTCCCGAGTTACTATGTCATTCTGTTGAGGACATGGTGGAAAAAGCCCGTTCCGCTGCCTTTCCAAGCCCGATGGAGCTGCGAGAGCATGTCATGAGCAATTTCACAGCCAGCTTGATGGCGGACCGTTATCTGGAAATTTATAAGGAGGTTACCGGTAAAACGTCGTGATGAAGCCTATAAACCAATCGGTGCTGTCCCACTGGATTCCATCCAGCGGAGCAGCACCGATTTTTATTTATTCAATACCGACTCCAGATACGCTTTATTCTGCAGTATGGCCGGATCATCGGGCCGATACTGTCTGGCCAGTTCATTATGCTTGTAAGCCAGCTCATGGTTGCCCAGACGGTCGTAGCAAACACATAGCTGAAGATGCGGAAGCCATGTAGAGCAGGCCGGGTTATAGAAGCCCCAATGGTTTTCCGGCGGCTGCCGATCCGTCGCCAGCTGATACCAGAACACTGCCGTATGAAGTTCGTTTTGATGAAGAAAATAATAGCCGAGACGACAGCAAAACTCCGCGCGCGGGCTCGTATATTGAAAGGATCGCAGGGCTGATTCCAGCTCCTTTTGCCGATTGCCCAGGCGATAATAGCACTCGGCCATTTTGTCGCAGGAGGAAATCTCGTCCTCGATCCATCCTTGCTTCGTTGCCAGAAACTTCTCGTAATACACAATGGCCAGCTCGTTCATTTGATGATCCTTTAGCTCATTGGCGTAATAGTATAAATCTCGCGGGGTGAATTCCTCTCCCCGGGCCATCTTGCTTTGGAAAATATCCAGATTGCGCCTGCTGTGGCGGTGTACCCTGCCATGCGTCACGTTGATGTCGCTGTTGAGAATATTGCCACGCACGTCCAGGTATTCGTGAATCACGCCAAACCATTGGAATTGATTGGATCGCTTCACCAGACGATTCCGCCGGAAATGATTCGTCACATTCCCGTATTGGTCGAAGGCATAATGGTAATTCATGGTTACCGAATCGATGTCGGGAGACAGTGTTTTTTTCAACTCAAGCAGCTTCCGGGCATCCTCCTCCTTCAGCATGTCATCTGCATCGAGCCATAAAATATACTCTTTGGTCGCCTGCTGGAAGGAAAAATTGCGAGCCGCTGAGAAATCATCTATCCAGACAAAATCGAATACCCTTGCGCCAAAATCCGATACAATCGACTTGGTCGCATCCATAGAGCCTGTGTCCACAATAATCATTTCATCGACGGCGGCCGCAACCGAAGACAAGCACCGACCGACGGTTTCCGCCTCATTCTTGACAATCATACAGAGGCTAATTGTAATCATACTCTCACTCCCGGACCTCATTTCGCTTATGAAAAAAAAGGGGCTTCCCACCGGCTATAAATCCGCTTGTCGGGTAGCCCCATAAGAAGTTTATGCTTGCAAGCCATGAAGCATTACTGAAGCTTCTCGATGACGATTTGGCTGCTTCGGTTAGTCGCTGGTATCGTCAAAGCCACAACAGCAGTAACGAATACATCCAGAACATCTGCAGACGTGACCTGGTAAACAAAATCAATAATGACCGGCCCTGTGACGTTAGCCACTGTAGAGGCAATCGTGACCGGCGCTGCTCCGAATCGGACCACCATCGTAGAGGTGACTCCCAATGTGAATATGACCGTCACTGTAATTCGGTAATATCCAGGCTGCAGGGTAAATTGATTTGTGGCGGCATTATACGTGATCGAGCCTACATTCTGGTCCAGGTTATCAAATGGCACCGTTCCTGTCCCCAGTAACGCAAGACTCAGCCCCGAGTTGTCATAACGGCTGGTGAATGTCGATAACCCCGTTCCGGCAGCTCCGGTCGCTCCTGTCGAGCCTACCGCGCCCGTGGCTCCGGTTGCTCCCGTCGAGCCATCTGCTCCCGTAGCTCCAGTTGCTCCGGTCGAGCCTACCGCTCCCGTGGCTCCGGTCGCTCCCGTCGAACCTACCGCGCCCGTGGCTCCGGTCGCTCCCGTCGAGCCATCTGCTCCCGTAGCTCCAGTTGCACCGGTCGAGCCGTCTGCTCCCGTGGCTCCGGTGGCTCCTGTTGCACCGGTCGAGCCTACCGCTCCCGTAGCTCCGGTCGCTCCCGTCGAGCCTATGGCACCTGTGGCTCCGGTTGCCCCAGTCGAGCCTACTGCGCCCGTGGCTCCGGTGGCTCCTGTCAAGCCGTCTGCTCCCGTGGATCCGGTCGCTCCCGTCGAGCCATCTGCTCCCGTAGCTCCAGTTGCACCGGTCGAGCCTACCGCGCCAGTCGCACCTGTGGCTCCGGTCGAGCCGTCTGCTCCCGTGGCTCCGGTGGCTCCCGTCGAGCCATCTGCTCCCGTAGCTCCAGTTGCTCCTGTCGAACCGTCTGCTCCCGTGGCTCCAGTGGCTCCTGTCGAGCCGTCTGCTCCCGTAGCTCCAGTTGCACCGGTCGAGCCTACCGCGCCAGTCGCACCTGTGGCTCCGGTCGAGCCGTCTGCTCCCGTGGCTCCGGTCGCTCCCGTCGAACCTACCGCGCCCGTGGCTCCGGTTGCTCCCGTCGAGCCATCTGCTCCCGTAGCTCCAGTTGCACCGGTCGAGCCTACCGCTCCCGTGGCTCCGGTTGCCCCCGTCGAGCCTACCGCGCCAGTCGCACCTGTGGCTCCGGTCGAGCCTACCGCGCCCGTGGCTCCCGTAGCTCCAGTTGCCCCAGTCGAGCCGTCTGCTCCCGTGGCTCCGGTCGCTCCCGTCGAGCCTACCGCACCTGTGGCTCCGGTGGCTCCCGTCGAGCCATCTGCTCCCGTGGCTCCGGTGGCTCCGGTCGAGCCTACTGCTCCCGTTGCACCTGTGGCTCCGGTCGCTCCCGTCGAACCTACCGCGCCCGTGGCTCCAGTTGCTCCGGTCGAGCCTACTGCTCCCGTGGCTCCGGTTGCTCCTGTCGAACCGTCTGCTCCCGTGGCTCCGGTCGAGCCTATGGCACCCGTGGCTCCAGTTGCTCCTGTCGAGCCATCTGCTCCCGTAGCTCCGGTTGCACCGGTCGAGCCTACCGCACC
>NZ_JBBBNV010000043.1:0-22929 GCF_037137075.1 Paenibacillus sp. y28 | reverse complement strand
CAAGCCTTTCAAATGGGCATACAAGGGTAAAGCCCTGAGCGTTTAAACGTTGGCCTATTTGCGGAATATAGCACTAGCTTTTCGGTAGATTGGCTTTTTGGCAAACCCCTTTAGCTGCTGGAGTAATCATTGACGGCGTGATGAAGCCGGGCAAATGAGCCATCGCGTCATTCCTTCCTGAAGGATATCAGACAGCGCTCTTTCCCGAAAGCACTCATCTTTGCAGGAAAATAACGACGCTTGAACGAATCGTTGTTGCTCAGAAAGGAAGTATCGCTGCCCATCCGTTACGTTCGTTTATAACGTTTCAAGCTGCAGCTGGCTGCCCCGACCGCCCGGCTCGGCAGGCACCACGATGAGGCGGCGCGCCAGTCGGGCCCGGAGCTCCGGCACGTGGCTGATTACCCCGACCGCCAG
Organism: Paenibacillus sp. y28; assembly: GCF_037137075.1. Taxonomy (NCBI): domain Bacteria; kingdom Bacillati; phylum Bacillota; class Bacilli; order Caryophanales; family Paenibacillaceae; genus Paenibacillus; species Paenibacillus sp. y28. The sequence continues at coordinate 22,512 of NZ_JBBBNV010000043.1, read as the reverse complement.
TCTGTCCGTATGCAGCTTCTCCAGCGCCGTTACCACTGTGTCCAGCAGCTCGGGATCGAGTGTTCCAAAGCCCTCATCCAGGAAGAAAAATTCAAGCGGATATTGGCCCCGCAGCTGGATTTGAGCCGATAAAGCAAGCGCAAGCGCCAGCGAGGTCAGAAAGGTCTCTCCCCCGGACAGGGTGGATACCGGTCTGCGCAGTCCGCCGTTGGCGTCATCACGAATCACAAAGCCGCCCCCGGAATCCACCTCCAGCGCGTAACGCTGCCGGGTGAGCCCCTTCAGCCGCTCGGATGCCGCCCGGCTTACCTGCATCAGCTGCTCTTCCGCCACGAATTCCACGAACGCATTCCCCCGAAACACGGTCTGAAGCTTGCCAAGACGCTCCAGCACCTCCTGCATTCGCTGCCTGCGGTCCTCCAAGTCCCGCCAGCGACGATGCTTGTCCTCCAGCTCCTCCGCCTGACGCTCCGCTCTTGCTTTGAGCTGCAGCGCCTCCTCATAGGCCTGTTGGCCTGCTTGATACCGGAGCTCCGCCTGCTCCCAGGCCTCCTTGGTAAGCAAGGCCTCGCCCAATTCCTGAATCAGGCTTTGCAGCCGGATTTGCACCTGCAGCAGCTGATCGCGGTACTGCTTCACCTGCCGGTCAATTAGCTCATGCTGCTCCTTGCCGAGCAGCGCCTGCGACAGCGAGGTCTCATCCGCAAAAGAGGTCTCCGCCAGCGCTTCCTGCCACGCCTTGCCGGATCGCAGCTCCGCCTCCTGTGCGGACGATTTCGCCTGTGCAGCTGCACTGAGGCGCAGTCCGCACTGGTGCAGCGCCTCCCGGGCCTGCTCCAGATCCCGCTTGGCCTGCTGGTCTGTCCGGCGCAGCTGCTGAAGCAGGCCTTCCGCAGCTGCGGCAAGCACAGCGGCATCTTCCCCGCCTGTGCGTTCCTGCACCTGCCTGCGCTTGTCCTCCAGCTGGGAAGCAAGGCTCTCCAGGCGAACCTTCGTTTCCGCCGCCTGCCGATCCAGTTCGGCCAGCTCCTGCTTGCAGCTGTCGATGACCTGCCGTTTCTCTTCAATAAACGGCTCGCTTTTGCCCAGCCGCTCCCGCAGCTCATCCGCTTGACGCTCCTGCTCTGTGAGCTGCTGCAGCAGCCGTTCCAGCTCCGCCTGCTCATAAGGCAGCCCTTCATATGTGCGCCGCCAGGCGGAGGCCGCCTGCTCCAGCTCCGCCTGCGCGCCGGACAGCTTGAGCTCGCTCTCCTGGAATAAAGCATGCAGCGTATGGTAGCGGGCTTGTACATCGGCATGCTCCCGCTCCAGCTTCTGCCTCAGGTCCTGCTGCCGCTGCCAGCCGGCCTGCGCGTGCTCCACGGCGGCGGCGTATGCGGAGCGCTCCCTCTTCAAGCCCTCCAGCATAGACGCACATGCTTCCGTCAGCAGCTCCGCCTGCTCCAGAAGCCGCTCCTCCGGTCCCGCTTGCAGTGCCGCAGCCGCTTCGCTCCAGGCCGCTTGCTCCTCTAGAAGCGGCTGCCCGGCAGCAGAAGGATCGCGATCGGAATCGGCTGGCGTCCTCTCCCGGACCGCTCCGGCACTGCCCATACCGGCACCATCAGATTCGGTTAAAAATAAGTGCATTTGCCGCTGAAGCTGGAGGCTCTTCTCCTCAAGGAGCCGGAAGCTGTACTCCAGCTCGGTTCCCTGCTTCTGAAGCTGCTCCAAAAGCCCGGCAGCCGCTTCCCCTCGATCGGCCTCATGCCCACCATGCTGCAGCGAGGCAGCAGAAGCGGAAGCCGCCTTCGGATGATGGAGAGAGCCGCACACGGGGCAGGCTTCTCCCTCCTGCAGCCCGGCAGCAAATGCATGAACAAGCTGCTGCAGCTGCTGCTCCCGGCAGGCCAGCCGGAGCCGACGAACCGCTTCCGGCATATCGGCAAGCAGGCCGCTTAGCAGCCGGACGGACGAATTCATGCCTGACGCCCGCTGGACAGCCGTACGGCAGTCCGTATACACATCCCGCACAAGCTGCTCCTGCGCTTCGCCCAGCTTGGCCTGCCGAAGAGCAAGCTCCTCCAGCTCCTGCTTCAGCTTGCCGCCTTCACGGTGAACCTCGCGGATAATGCTTTCGGCAGCGGCAATCCCCTGCCGCTCCTGAACCGCACGCTGCAGCCGCTGCCGGTCCTCCGCCTTTACTTCGCTCTGCGCCAGCAGCTGCTTCAGCTCTGCCTGCTTGACCCGCGCACGCTCCAGCAGCTGCGTTTCCCGCTCCAGACGGCCGGAAGCTTGTCTGCGCTGCTCGGCAATTTGTGTATGTTGGGCCAGCAGACCGGCTTGGCGCTCTTCCAGCAGCCGGACCTCCTCCTGAAGAAGCACAGCCTGCTTCAGCTGCTCCAGCCGGGCCGTCAAACCGGGCTCCTGCTCGGCAAGCTGCCGCTGCGCCTCCGCCTCCAGCAGCTGCAGACCAGCCGCCCGGTTCTGAGCGGCGGCTTCTTCCGCCAGCGCCTCTGCCCATCGATGCTCCCGTTCCTCGGCAGCCTGCCGGGCGTGCTTCCACTCGCGAAGCGCGGGCACGGCCTGGTGGGCAGCTGTGCTGAACTGGAGCCGGAGCTCCAGTTCAGCAATGTCCGGCTCCCGCGACAGAAGCCGTTCCTGCTCCTGCTCCAGCAGCTGCCGCTGCTCCTGACGCTCCCAGCGCTGCTTCGCTTCCGCGTAGAGCTTCTCCGCAGCCCCAAGCTGCTCCTTCTGCAGCTCCCACGCCTTGGCTGCAGCCTGCGCCTCTTGCCGGGCCGCCTGGAGCGCCTCCGGCGACGCATCGCCGAGCCCCAGCTGTTCGGCGGCGGTCTCCTTCATCCGGATGTCCGTCTCCTTGAACCGGGCCGAGACACGGGCCATCAGGCCGTCCCCGTACTGCTCCAGATGAAACAACCGCTGCAGCATTTGACGGCGCTCCTTGCCCGTTAGCGACAAAAATTCCGCGAACTTGCCCTGAGGAAGAACAACCGCCCGGGTGAAATCGGTCATGGTCAGTCCAATCGTTTCCTGCACGGCATGATTCACGTCCTGCGCCTTATCCGCCAGCACCTGCGGTCCCTCGGGAAGCTCCACAATAAAGCGGCAGACCGTTCCGGCAACCGAAACCTCCCCGCTGCGTTTAAACTGCCGTTCTACGCGGTACCTGCGACGGCCCTCCGCCGAGCTCAGCTCGAACTCAAAGGAAACGGACAGCTGCTTCTCGGCCTGGTTCATAATTCCCTGCGTGCCGCCCGGGGCACGCTCCACCTTGCCGTACAAGGCTAGCGTCATCGCATCCAAAAGGGTGGATTTTCCACTGCCGGTAGGTCCGAAAATCCCGAATACACCCGCTTCGCACAATTGCTCAAAATCAATCTCCTGCGGTTCCCGGTAGCTCTGCAGCCCGCTTACACGTAAACGAATCGGCTTCATAGCGCTTCACCGTCTCCTTTCCGTGCCCAATCAGGCATTGCTTCAGCACTGCCCGCAGCCTCATCAAGCAGCTCCATAAAGAGCCGGATCAGCTCCGGCTCCGGCTGAGCCCCTCCCGTTTGCCGCTCGTAGAATCGGCGGAACAGCTCGGGAGCGGACAGCTCCGACACCCGGATCACGTCCCGCTCGGAAGGGAGCGCATCAGCATAAACCGGACGGATATTGACAATGCCGTCGTGCGCTTTGCGCAGCCGCTGGATTTCCTCCATCGACAGCGCCTCGCTCAGCCGCAGCTCCAAATCAATCCAAGCGCCGGCATCCCGGCCCTCCTCCAGCCAGCGGTGCACCTGCTGCAGGCCCTCCTTGGCCCGCCATTCGACCAGCGGCCGGCCGCACTGCAAATACAGCTCCCGGGGGGTAACCGGCTGGCCCGGGCTCGCGTCAAACACCGTGACCGATTTGGCCTGCCCGGCTTCCGAGAAGCTGTAGGCCAGAGGCGAGCCGCTGTACCGCACCAGCTCATCGGCTTTGAGCGTCTGGGCCCGGTGCAGGTGCCCGAGCGCCGTATATTGCGCGCCAACGCAAAACGCGTCGGTAGCTACAGTATACGCCCCGCCAACCTGAATCGGGCGCTCGGAATCCGACTCCGCCCCGCCAAGCACATACACATGGCTCATCATGATATTAACCGTATCCTTCTGAAATCCCTGAGCCTGCTGCCTTAGCAGATGGGCTACCCGATCCGAATAAGCGGCACGCAGCACCGTTTCGTCGAGACTGTCGCTGAGCACCTCGCGCAGACGGGATTCGGACGGATACGGCAGCGCCAGCACCCTTGCGATCTCGCCCGTCCGTTCCACCTGCAGGCGCAGCAGCTCCGGCCGGGGCAGCCCAACCAGCGTAATTCCCTGCCTGGCGGCCAGCGGTCCGGAGGCGGAAAGGCGCTCCGGACTGTCGTGATTGCCCGCGATGACCGCAACCTGCCTGCGCCCGCCATCGGCCAAACGGCCCAGCGCTTCATAGAACAGCTGCTCGGCCGCAGCAGGCGGATTGACGGAATCATACGCATCTCCGGCTATCAGAACAACATCAATTTGCTCCGCTTGAACGAGCTCCACCAGCTCATCCACAAACGCCTCCTGCTCGGCCAGCCGGCTCCGGCCCTCCAGTGTGCGGCCAAGATGCCAATCGGCTGTGTGCAGCACCCGCACTTCGACTCCCTCCTTTTTCATACACGCATACACGCTATGATTCACACAAAGTTAGATGATAGATATCTAGATATTGACAGGCAAGCACAGCCATAGTCAGCGTCAGCCTCGGGCACCCGGTCGCAATTCGTTCGCCATCGCGTATCCCCATGCCCCAGCCCCAATGGCTTAATCCTGTACCGGATGCAGCCTCGGATAACAGCGAGCCGCACTACATCTCAACAACAATGCCGCCGTCCAAAAAATACAAGTACGCCTCTTCGATCGGCGCTTTCCAAATACTGCTGATGCTTCGCTTATACAAATCAATTTGAACCCGGTACCGGTCCCGAAGCTCCTCAGGGGAAGCGCCCCGGACGGCATCTGTCTTATAATCGAGCAGCACCCAGCGTCCGTTCTCTTCAAACAGACAGTCAATAACCCCTTGAATCAACAAGGTATCCCCGCCGTCCGCAGGCAATTGCGCCCCGCCACTGTAAATCGCCGGGTACACTTCCGCCGCAGGCAGCCCGTAGCTGAACGGGATCTCGCGCAGCACTTGGCTGGCGTGGAGCAGACGCTGTCCAATCTCATGGTCAAAAAATCGGCTGATCCGCTCCGGCTGTATAGCCTCCCGCTGTTCAAGCGTAATCAGCCGCTTGTCCGTCATCGTATCCAGCACCTGCCGAATCACCTCGGGCGTCATGCGGGCTATCCCGCTCGCCGCCGCAGGAAGCGGCAAATGCTGCATAACCAGGTGCGCCGCCGTGCCTCGCTCAGCGGCCGTCATTTGCCGTGCTTCCATAAATTTGGGCCGCTTAAACACCGGCTGCTGAAGCGGGCCGGACCCGCGAGGCGCTGCCGCAGGCCGCTCTCCGCTTCCGTTTCCTCCATCATGCTGCGTACCGGCTTCTGCGAAAGCCCCCGTTGAAGCCGTTATATTCAAAGCTCCCGCAGCTTCTCCGGCTGCCGATTCGTCACCTTCTCCTCCCGCCGGGAACCATCCCGGCAGGAAGGGCGACTCCGGCTCCAGCTCATCGCTTTGCGCCTGTCGCTCGCGATCCAGCCGCTTCAGCTCCGTCACTGTCGTCTTGGAGAGCAGTCCCGTCGCTTCCTGGTGCGGATAAATCCAGCCCAGCTGGCGCTGAACCGCTTCCGCATACTCTCCCGTGCTGGCTACCGGCAGCCTGTTGCGCAGCGCCTCCAGCCGGAAGGCATCGGGCTGCGCTTCTGGGCCGGCAGCAGCCTCAGCCAGCGCCAAGCCCGACAAGATTGCCGCCGGTACCGCCGATACGTGCCAGCGGGACGGATCGTCTGCCATATCCGGGGGTAATCGGAGCTCCAGGGCAGCCCGCTGGCGCAGTTCGGCTCCGGCCGGATGCCGAAGCACAACAGGGGCAATCCAGTCCATATAGCACTGTGCCTTCACCAAATCAAAAGCAGGCAGCGCCCAAGACTGGGCAGCCAATGAGCGGCCCCAGCCAGCCAGCTTCTTGTCGAGCCCTTTAACCGCGCCAAGCAGAATGAGCTTTTCTTTCGCCCGCGTTAAAGCTACGTACAGCACCCGCATCTCCTCAGCCAGCAGCTCGAGCCGCATCTTGCGGCGGATGGCCAGCATCGGCAGGGACGGGTACTGGATTCGCAGCTTCTCATCCACAAACGCCGGGCCGAAGCCGAGCTGCTTGTGCAGCAGGAAGCGCCCGTTCAAATCCCGGCGGTTGAACGTCTTGGACAATCCGGCAACAAATACAACCGGGAATTCCAGCCCTTTGCTGCTGTGAATGGTCATGATGCGGACAACATCCTCCTGCTCGCCTAACGCCCGGGCTGTACCCAGATCACCGCCACTGTCCCGCATCCGTTCAATAAAACGGAGAAAACGGAACAAGCCTCGCAAGGAAGTAGCTTCATATTGTCTGGCCCGGTCGTAGAGAGCCTTCAGGTTGGCCTGCCGCTGCAAGCCCCCGGGAAGCCCGCCTACGAAGTCGTAGTACCCGGTTTCGCGGTAAATGCGCCACAGCAAATCCGCCAGTGCCCCATGGCGCGCTTCTTCCCGCCAAACGGAGAGCTGACTTGCAAAATGCTGTATTTTGAGCCTTAATTCATCCTCGGCATGCTCGAAGGAAACCGATTCATCCGAAGCGGTCTTCGCCGCCGGAGGCTGCGCCGCCTGCAAATGCGGCTCCGCCGTACCTCCAGCCTTCTCCGGGGCTGCAGCAGTACCGATGCCGGAGGCGATATAAGCCATAATCGCTTCATAGAACAGCCCGCGCTTGTTATTCACCCGAAGCAGAGCAAGCTCCTCTTCATTTAATCCGACAATCGGGGAACGCAGGACTGCGGCAAGCGGAATATCCTGCAGCGGGTTATCAATAATTTGCAGCAGCGACATGATCGTCTCGACTTCCGTCGCCTCAAAATACCCTGTTTTGAGATCCGCATACGCGGGAATCCCCTGCAGCTTCAGCTCTTCCATAAACACAGGCGCCCACGCCTGCGACGACCGCATCAGGATCACAATATCCCGATACTGCAGCGGACGAAGCCCGCTGATGCGCTTGTCGAAGACCAGAAAGGGACGCCCTCCGTCGCCGAGCAGCTCCCGTATCCGCATTGCCACGGCCCGGGCTTCCAGCTGTGCGGCCTCCAGCGCCTGCTCTTCTCCGGCTTCGTCCGGTGCAGGCGTCTCCTCTTCTTCGCTGCTCTCGTCCTCAGGCTCCCGGGAATCTTCGCCGCCGCCCTGCTCCAGCATCAGCAGCTCCACCGCATACTCGGCAGCGGACTCTCCTGCCGGATAGCTGGCACCGCAAACCAATTCCGCGCTGCGATCGTAATCCATCTCGGCCGCAGCCTCATGCATAATTTGCCGGAACACATAGTTAACGCCGTCTACAACCTCCTGCCGGCTCCGGAAGTTCCGGGCCAAATCAATCCGGATGCCCGTCTCGTCTGCAGCCGGCAGCAGGCCGTGAAGCTCCCGACCTGTATCGTTTTCCGCTCCTTGTCCGCCAGTCATATCCGCCCCTTTGCCCAGGACTTCTGCGCCTGGGGCATGTCCGGCTTTGCCCGGACCGCTCCAATAACGTTTATATTTGTGAAGAAACAAGCCCGGCTCCGCCAGCCGAAAGCGGTAGTAGGGTAAGAACCCCGCGCCTTATCACATTCCTGTGACAGGTTTCGAAGAACTCCCCTCCGAACCGTACGTACTTGTCTCCAAGTATACGGCTCTCCACTTGTCATTTCGACCATAGATACTTACTCACCACGATGGATTTTATCGTGACATTCCTGACAAACGATGAGCGTCTTCCTATTCTTCCCTATCATCACTTTTCCCCATTTTTCTTTGCCTTTAAGGTTCTTCAGCTTGTTGACGTGATGAACCTCGTAGTTAAGCCTGAAATCGTTGGTGCCGCATAACTCGCATTGACCCGCTCTCAGCCGATCGAGCAAGCTTGTCGGGTTATTGAAGAACGGCATGAGGTTCGGATGAAGATCAGGGTCAGACAGTTTATAAGGAGTATTAGACCTCGTAAACCCATCCTTGTAGAAGTACAGGATTTTTGTCTGCCCTTTCTTGTCCTCGTAAGGAATTCCCCAATGCTTATCCACCATAAATTTCTGCTTAATCTTGGCAATGCTGGATTTATATTTGTTAGCGAGAGTCGCTAAGCAGCTATATTCCATGACATATCTTATTTGCCACATGTACCTGCTCACGTTGATTGCCATTTTGTAGAAGTTATAAAGACCACGTAAGCGGGCGTTGTACAGTGCAACAATCTCGATATCGGGATGGTTAATGATGGATGGAATGTGAAGCATTCTCCATTGTTTGGCGTTAATGTCTTTAACCATCTTATATTTCGTGATAAAGTTCCTGACCGTATCGTCCGGCATGTAGAGTTCAACGCATCCGTTGTACACTCTCTTTTTTACGCCGTTTTTGTCTTTTCGGAAATTCCAGTCGTCTCTGACCTTGATGATATGCCCAAGAAATTTGGCTCCGTCCGCAGAGTGAGTAATCAGCATCTTCTCTTCTGAAAGCTCGATCTTCAGTTCGCTCGCCATAAATTCTTTGATATCATCCTTAATCATTTCGCATTGTTCCTTACTGCCCCAGACTGCAATAACGAAGTCGTCAGCGTAACGAATGCATTTGATGCGTTTGAAGTCCGAGTTTTGAAAAGTATAGTAAGGGGTTTTATTTCGCAAGTCGGTTTGCTCTTTAATAAATTGTTTCAGGTTCTCCTGTGTGTCCGAGTCTGCTGCGGCTTCAAGCTTTCGCTTAGCACGGACGACTCGCATATCCAAGGTCTTATACCGCTTTGATACTGTTTTGGATTTCGGAGTGCCCTGATCGTATTTATTTTTGTAAGCGTTAAACCACTTGTCAACATGGTCAAGGTAGATGTTTGCAAGCACAGGGCTAACGATTCCGCCTTGCGGGGTACCGCTATAAGTTCCGCAGCGCTTCCAGTCTTCCATGGTTCCTGCCCTTAGGAACTTCCATATAAGTCGGATGAACTTCGCATCGTTGATCTTCTTCTCCAGTAGCGCGATGAGTTTGTGGTGAGAGATGTTGTCAAAGTATCCTTTGATGTCTCCTTCAATAAACCATGTTGCTCCTTTGAAGTTAACCTTTGCTTCGTGTAAGGCAGTGTGACAGCTGCGATTAGGTCTGAATCCATGACTAAAATCCTCAAAGGTGGGTTCGTACATCGCCTCAAGTATCATCCTGCATATTTCTTGGATGATTCGATCCGAGAAGGAAGGTATCCCGAGAGGACGTTTTTGTCCGTTCTTCTTCGGGATGTAAACCCTTCGTACCGGTTGTGGCTGATACGATTCATCTTTCATCATTTCTATAAGGGTTCTGATTTTATCCATGCTGAATTTGTCAGCCGTCTCACCGTCGATACCTGCAGTTCCACTACCGTTGTTGGCATAGAGGTTGTCGTAGGCTCGAAGATAAAAGTCAGGGTTGTAGAAATGGCGATAAACCCGTTCGAACACGTAGTCAGGCTTTTCACTGGATATCTTGGTCAATAGGTATAAAGTTTCGCTAGAATTCATGGAGCCTTGCGCTCCTTTCCGCAAATTTTATACCAACAAGCTGTCTCCCTTCGCCATGTGACAGGCTTTCCCTATCTCGGACTACTACGGAGACTCCGTTACCATATGGGATATTCAGCCCTCTACAGGGTATAGCGTTATCGGCGTTCCCACTTAGGTAATCCCCATTTAGTCACATCAGTCCAAGCACGATAAGTTGTCGGATGGTCCTTTCGTCCGTTCCACCTATCCAGGTGTGCGCCAGCGCTAGAGAAGCTTGGGTATCACCTCGAATTATAGCATTTATCTATTCGAAGTGTCTGACAGCGTTCAATTTATCCACTGTCAATAGCGCCGAGGTCAGGTAGCAGCTAACTTTCCTGCCGGGAAGCATTGCCCCGCTAAGACTAGACTTTAAGCAGTTTAGCTTTCATCCTTGTACTTATCTTTATGTCTCGCCGCTCAGTCGTGACGTGTTAGCTCGCCAACTTGCGACTTTCCCAACATGCTACACTCCCCATCAGGTTTCCCCTTTGGATAAGTTGGGAGACATGGCTTCGATACCCTTGAAGCCCCCCGGCTTAACGGGGTAAACTGATGCGCCTTATGGGCGCACAATACTCTGCTTAACATCGCCGACCATAAACCGGTTGCCGGGACCGCTCCGCGCGATTAAGGTGACAATGGATTCCTGCACCATATTCGTATCCTGATATTCATCGAGCAGCACTTCCTCAAACTGGGCCTGATACTCCAGCGCTGCCGCAGAGGGAATCGCCTCCTCCGGAGTCGATTCGGGAGCGCGTAAAATTTGCAGGCAGTAGTGCTCCAGATCAGAAAAATCAAGCAGCCCTCGGGCCGCCTTCTCCTGCCGGTACCGCTCGGCAAACGTTATAACCAGCTCGGCAAGCTTCGTCATTAGCGGGTGAATGGACTGAAGCTCTGCGCCGTATTGCTGCGTCGTCCGTACAAACAGCTCCTCCTGCAGCGACAGCAGCGTCTTCTTCACCTGATCCCGCAGCGCCTTAGCCTGCTGCTGGAGCTGCTTGTCATACTGATCTCCCCGGCACGCCTTCAATGTGCCGAAGCCGACCTGCTGCATCTGCTCCCGCAGCAGCTCCCAGGACTGCGCCGCCGCAAGCCGCAGGCGCTGAACCATCTCCAGCTCCTCCTGCAGCGTCTGGGCATAAGGCTGCGGCCCGCCGCTGACTCCGCACAATTCCAGCGCCTGCTCCACCAGCGCAGAGACGCCCTCCAGCTCCAAAGCGACATCCTGCCGCAGGCTGTCCAGCCAGCCCAGCCGCTTGTCCGCACCGCTGTCCGGGGCAAACTGCGCCGCCATTTCCCTCAGCCACACATCGGGCCAAGGATGACTGCGCGAGAATTCATATAAATCGAGAATTAAATGAACCAAATCCGCATCGCTGCGTTCCCCGCTGAACCAATCCGCCAGCTGCCAGAACGCATCCTGCTCCCCGGAGGAAGCGTAGGCTTCCTCCAGCAGCTCCTCCAGCACCTCCTGGCGGAGCAATTCGGACTCGGTATCGTTGGCCATCCGGAAGCCCGGGTCCAGATTCACCAGCTCAAAATAACGGCGCACGACCTCCAGACAAAAAGAGTGGAGCGTCGTAATGCTGGCCCGGTGCACCAGCGCCAGCTGACGGCGCAGATGCTCGCTGCCGGGCTGCTTGTACAGCTCATTTTCCAGCGCTTCCCGAATCCGGTGCTTCATCTCTGCAGCCGCTGCTTTCGTAAACGTAGCGACCAGCAGCCGATCCACATCGACGGGCCGCTGTTCATCCGAGATGCGGCGTATGATCCGCTCAACCAGCACGGCGGTTTTGCCCGATCCCGCCGCCGCTGCGACCAGCAGGTCACTGCCCCCTTCGGCAATAGCCCGCCACTGATCATCGGTCCAGGTGCTTCCTTGCGGCTTCGTTACGCCTGCTGCCATCATGGTGTTCTCTCCTTTATATCCGTTTGCGCGATTCCCGGCTCGGCCTCCATCTCGATGCGCCGCCAAACCTCCGTCTGCGAAACCGGGGCCAGTGCATTCGGAGAGCAGCCGTCCAGCAGCGGGTCGAATTGGCACACCGGCTTGTACGGGCAAAACGTACAGGCAGTATGCTTGCCAAGCTTATACGGGGAAATATCGACAACTCCTTCGGTCACCTCGGTCCCGATTCGGCGAATCACCTTCCGCACATGCCCCTGCAGCTTCTTCCATTCCTCATCCGTCATGATGGACGATCTGGCCGTGAAGCCGCCGTCCTTTTTAATGCCGACCGGCAGTAAATCCGATGTGCCGTGCCCGTCCCGCAATTCACCGTCCATCAGCCGCACCGTTTCCAAATCGGCGCGGACCATTCCTTTCATCTTATACCGTTTAAACAACTCCCGTTCGGCTTGCTCCGCGGGAACGCCATTCACCTTTTTCAACAGCGGATGATGAACATGGAAATACAGGGCGCCTGAAGGCGTCGCCTTGCGGCCAAGCCACTGCTCGGCATGGGTAATGACGACATCCAGGTATGTGAGGGTTTGAAGCGACAGCCCGTAATAGACCTCGGCAAGCTTGAGCGATGTCTGGCTCGACTTGTAGTCCACGATGCGAAGCAGCAGCCCGTCGTCGCCCTCCGCTTGGTCCACCCGGTCGATCCGGCCGATAATATTCATCGTTGATCCGTTGTCCAGACGAAATTCAAGCGGAGGAAGCTGCTGGCCGGGGCCGAAGCCGAGCTCCAGCGCCAGCGGCTGGAACTGGCTGCGCCGGGCATGCTCTCCCAGCGCAATGGACGCACGGCCTACAATTGATTTCAGCTTGCGGGCGATATAATGGTACCGTTTGGAGCTGAGCAGAATCTCGCCCTGCAGGCGGGGAACCAGTCCGTCTACAATGGTCGAGGCGCGCCGCAGACATTCTTCCGCGGTCAAATCCCCCCACGACATGCGGTCTACGAGCAGCTGTGACGCAAAGGCGCTAAGCGCTGCATGGAACAGCTCCCCGATATCCGGCGCTTCCAGCCGGAACACAGGACGCTCCCTCAGCCGCAAGCCGTGCGAGCTGAAATGCGAGAAGGGACAGGCGACAAACCGCTCCATCCGGGACACACTGGCGAGCAGGTGCTCCCCGTACAGCTCCCGGCTCGTCTCTCGCTGCAGCCGAAGCGCACGGTTGGTAAAAAATAACGATCGCACCGCCGAAGCAAGCCGCGTGCCCCATTCCGGCTGTGACGCAAACCAGTTATATGTATCCCACCATAACGCTCCAATATGGCCCTGCTTTCGCCATTCCCGCAGCTGGGCGACCAAATATGACAGCGCTTTGTCCGGGGCTGCCAGCGTATGCAGCTGCTCCGCGTCGCTCATGCCCGCATCCGGTTCGGTTTGCAGCGGGATCGCCTTCATCCCGGGGAACAGGCGGCCCAGATGCCGCACAATTTCCGAAGGCAGCAGCGCGCCGCCCTCTTCGTCGGCCAGCGGATAACTGAGCCACAGCTTGCGGGAAGGCAGCGTGAGCGCGGTATAAATCATAAACCGCTCATCCAGCAGCTTGCGCCGGCTTCCGTTAGCCAGCTCCAGGCCGCCGTCCGTCAGCGCCTCCCGCTCATTTTCGGTCAATACCCCGTCTTCGCTCATCACTGCAGGCATTACGCCCTCGGAGGCCCCCAGAATAAAGGCCACTTGTATGGGCCTAGAGCGGGTCCGATCCATGCTGCCAATCAGCACCTGATCCAGCGACGGCGGCACAAGCCCAAGCTGAATGCTCTCCAGCCCCGTATCCACGATATCGGCAAAATGCCCTGCGTCCAGCTTCTCGGCGCCCATCATCTCGACCAGCTGATCCAGCATATCGATAATGCTGTCCCAGACCTGGGCGTGCTCCTTCGCTTTTTCCGGCATCGCCCCGCCAATGCACGCCGCACTCCATTGCTCCAGTGTCCCCGGAGCGTCCAGGCCGGTTAACAAGGAAAATAACGCCTCCACCTGATCCTGCACAGACCCAGCCTGGCGGAGCTGCCGCTGAAACTGTTCAAGCGGCGCAGCAATCGCAAGCCGGCAGCGGTTCAGCCGCTGCTCCAGCTGCTCCGTCTCCCTATCCGCCGCGACCGTCTCGCCTTCGAGCGTAACCGCACGTCCGACCCGCCACGGCTTCGCTTCGGTCCAGCGCGAGATGCCCTGAATACCGTAGGCCAGCACCATATTTTCCAGACGATCCAGCAGCATCGTGATTTCCGAGCGGCTCAGCTCAGGAAGCTCCTGGGCCAGCCGGGGCAGGAAAAATCCCGTTTTGATCGCACGGAAAATCGCGTCATAACGCCAATTACGGGCAACAGCCTCCAGAACGGAACGAATCAGCTCGGCCATAGGATGATGCAGAATCGAGCGCTTGTGATCCATAAAGATCGGGATATGATAGTCTGCGAACGTTGTGCGCAGCAGGTCCCCATAGCCCTCCAGGTTACGGACTAACACGGTCATATCCCGCCAGCGGAGCCCTTCATCACGCGCCAGGCGAATCATCTCCCGTGCGGCGCCCTCAACCTCCGCCCTTCGGTTTGCAGCCTCCCGCAGCTCAATGCCTGCGAAGCCGGCAGCCTCGGCCGGCCGCTGCTCCGTTTCCTTGAACGGCCGCTTCGTATCATAATGCCTCTCCAAATGCGCGATCTCTGCTGCGCCGGCGAACCGCTGCTGCTGATCCAGCCGGACAACTTCCACTGTACGATCTCCGGCATGCTCCAGCGCAAGCTGCTGCAGACGAATCATGGTGGTGGCCGTCGGATGAAACATATCCAGCTCATGAGGACGCTCTCCGGCCGAGTACGGCTTGTCCAGACACAGAGTTATCGTCAACCGCCGGGCATGCTTCATGAAGGTGCCGATAATTGCGTATTCCTGCGGAGTAAACCCGTTAAACCCGTCTACCCATACCTCGGCCTGACCCGCCAAGGACGACTCGCCGAATTGTCCGGCCAGCATCGTCAAAATATCCTCAGAATCGGCATAATGCCGCACCAGTTCCTTCGTAAACAAACCGTATAAATGCTGCACGTCGCGAAGCTTGGAGCGAAACAAGCCGGTGACAGACCCGCCGTTCTCCAGCGCCTCGGCCTGCTGTTCCAGAGACTCCGGCGTGACGTCATACCGGCGAAACTCACTGAAAAGCTCATTTAATTTATCAATCAATCCAAGCTGGTGAACGGAGGATCGGAATAAGCCGAGCTCCTCCTGATGCTGAAGCATCAGCTTGTGCAGCAGCATTTTTTTGCCGCTGTCATCGATGGGCACCAGTGCGGTTCCCCCGGTTTCCTGCATCACCCGCCAGGCCATCCTGCGGAAGCTGAGCACCTGAGCCCGCAGCATGCCGCCAATTTGCGGCGAGGTAATCAGCGCGTGCTCCATTTGAAAGGTGGCCTGCTCCGGCACAAGGAAAACAAGCGGGTGCCCCTGCGGCTTTTGGAAGAGCTGCGTCTTCAGCTCCTCCAGACAAAACCGGCTTTTTCCGCTGCCTGCGCGACCTATGACAAACCGTATCGACATTTCCCCACGCTCCCTCCCTCATTCACCTATTCTAGCATATTTCCGCCTGCGCTCCCGATCCTATTTTGTCTTTGAAATCCAGTTACTGTAAAGTAACCTTGATGCCGGACATGTCCGGCATACGGCAACATGCAGCGAGCACCGCATGATCGGGAGCCGCGTTCGACGCTTTCTGTGTTCCCCGATCTGCGGCCGCACGGCTGCAGCGGCTTCTCATCCCGCAGCTTTACGGGTATCCTTGGCCGAACAGGATGCAGATGCCGTCTGCGCGCCGGTCGTTTTTTAGATGAAATTGTTTAAAAACTATAAACCGGAACCTGTCTTTTCCGATATATAATAATAGAAGTATATGTCACCACCGGGAGGAAACCAAAAAACGATGCTTCTAAATCATGAATGCGACTATCGTTTGCAAACCGGACAATTCACTATAAAATATAGCCAATCGGAGCTGGCGTACCTCTACCTGCCGACCCGAGAGGAATACATGATCATTTATATCATGAACGGGCAGCATGCCCTGTTTGTCCGGGATCGCTCCTACCAGCTGCAGCAGGGCGATATTGCTTTTATCCCGGCGGGAGAGATACACCGCAATGTGACTTCTCCTTCCGTTACGGGAGATAAGCTTATCATCGAGTTCCATCCGGACTTCATCTCTCCGATGCAAGCGCTTTTTATGGAAACAGAGCTGCTTCACCCGTTCTCCAATCCATATAAGGTGCTGCACCTGGCCGAAGAAGAACGGCGGTTTGTGGAAAGCGCATGTATGCGGATGATGCAGGAGATGAACGGCCGTCCTGCGGAGTTCGAAATGGCTGTCCGCATGCTGCTCACCGAGCTGCTGCTGCAATGCGGAGTTCGCAGGCAGACCGGGCAGGAACAGCCTGAGTCCGCCTCAGCCAACTCGCTGCATGCCAAAATATCCGAAATCGCACAATTTGTAAGCCTCCATTTTACAGAACGGATCAGCCTTTCACAAATTGCAGTGCAGTTTCAGTTTAATCCAAGCTATTTAAGCAAGCTCTTTAAGCAAATCACAGGGTTTTCTTATGTGGAATACGTGAGCATTCTCCGGGTAAAAGCCTCCCAACAGCCGCTGATCGAGTCCAAAGAGGCCGTGGCGGATATTGCCGAGCGAATGGGCTTCGACAGCCTGACTCATTTCGGACGGGTGTTTAAGGCGTATGTCGGCATGACTCCGACCGCCTATCGGCTGCTGCATCGCAGCCAGCCCACGTCACGCAAGACCCTGAAGCCGTCCAAGCCTCAGCTATCCCGGGCATGAACGGCGGTTATGAGCAAATAGACCGCGGACCCTATCGATATTCCAAAGGGGACCCTGGTCTTTTTTTCATTGTAGCAGAATAACAACGGGGATAGAAAGACACGAGTTCAAATACAATGGGGATATAGCCCCGTACAGGCTTCTTTAAGTTCTAATGACGGGCTGCAAGCATTGCGGGCATTTACAGTCTTTACAGTCTTTACAGTCTTTACAGCATTTACGGCATTTACGGCATTTACGGCATTTACGGCATTTACGGCATTTACAGCCTTTGTGCCTATGCGACCGGCAGAGCGCCTGCGCCATCAGGATTCCGCAAGCGTGCTGCGGTTCCGGCTGGCCGCCAAGCGGCGGGCTGCTGTCCCCTTGAGTGTCCCGGTTTTTGACAATGTAGGGGGAGATGCTATACTGTTTATAATTCGTAATAATTACTATTATCTGTGCTCGCTCTGTTCCCATGAGCAAGATTCCCTGTAATCACACGGCGCCGCCTTCGCCGGGCTGCCCCGAATATGACCCGTAAGGAGCGATTAGATGAGCAAGGTTCCGGTATTTATTCTTAGCGGCTTTCTGGGAAGCGGAAAAACAACGCTGCTGCTGAGGCTTCTTGAGGAAGCGCAGCGCCGCGGCCTGAAGCCGGCTATTCTGATGAATGAGCTCGGACAGTCTGATGTCGACGGTGGACTCGTGCAGGCAAAGCTGCAAGAGGCCGGGCTGGAGAAGCTGCTGGACGGCTGTATTTGCTGCAGCAAAAAAGCAGAGGTCGCCGGCTCCGTGGGCCGGCTGCTTCAGGGCCGGCCCGATGTGCTGTTCGTTGAGCTGACCGGAGTAGCCAATCCGGAGGAGGTGGCGGATGCGCTCAGCGAGCCCTTCCTGCTCGGCCGGACCGAGCTCAGGCATATTTTGACTGTGGTGGATGCCGAATGGGTGCTGGAATACAACAGCCTCTTTAACACGGACCAGGCGCTCAAGCAGACGCTGCGCCGCCAAATGGAGGTAGCGGATATTGTGCTCGTCAACAAAACGGATCTCGTCCCGGTCAGCCGTCTGCCCAAAATTGAAAAGGCTGTCCGCAAGCAGAATGAAGCCGCTCGCCTTCACTATACGACCTTTAGCCGCATGGAGCCGGAGCCGTTGTTTGCCGGTCTGCAGCCGCTGGCATATGCTGCGCCCGCCGTAAGCAAGGCGCCGTTCAAGGTCGTCGGCGCGGCTCAGCGGCAGGTCTCCCGGCAGCACACCCACGCTCAGGAGTACCACAATCCGGCACCGACCTCCTACAGCCGGGTTCAAACCTTGACACTGGCGCTTCCGCAGCAAGCCGCCCTGGCTCCGAGGCACGTAGCGCAGTTTATCAAGCGGTGCGGACCTCAGCTGCTGCGGGCGAAGGGGTATATCGCCAGTGCGGAAGACGGCTCAAGCCGACTGATGCAGTTTGCCGGAGGGCGGATAAACTGGCAGAGCACCGATTTTGAAGGAGCCCCTTACCTGGTGCTGATCGGGATTGGTCTGGACGCAGAACAGATTGGCCGCGATTGGAGCAGCCTCATCGAACAGACCCCAGGCACGCGTTCCTAATCACTTGCTCGCGCCAAGCTGGGCGGGGTGCGGCGTCGCATGACGGCCGTCAGCCACATGCCGCCGCTTGAAATAAACGTTTAAACCTCCTTTAATCAGCCGATAAAAATCATGTAAAGCGTCGAAACGGCCTTAGCCCTGTATTCCGCAGGGGCTAAGGCCGTTTCGATTTGACAAGATGCCGATCTTATTTCGCACTACGCGCAGTGCCCAGTATACCGTGGCTTGCGTTGATAGCCGCTGAATCCCCAGCCGGTGATAAACGAGCCTCATGGCGGTGTCAAGCGTCTGCTATCCTCATGCCGTCCGATTCCCTCCGGCAGCAAAGCCTGTACGCGCGCCTCGCTTCATTCTCAGCCTTGTACTAACCGCAGCGCGCTTGAGCCCTTCAGCTCGGCAAGCGATCCGGCGCCGATGCCGAACATGGCTGCCGCCAGCTCGAACTCCAGCTGCTGCATAACTAAATCCAGCGCTTCCATCGAATCTACGGCCGGAGCCAGCAGCACCCGTCCGAACGCTGCCGTATCCGCGCCAAGCGCAATCG
Source organism: Paenibacillus sp. y28 (assembly GCF_037137075.1). NCBI lineage: Bacteria > Bacillati > Bacillota > Bacilli > Caryophanales > Paenibacillaceae > Paenibacillus > Paenibacillus sp. y28. The sequence continues at coordinate 3,887 of NZ_JBBBNV010000043.1, read as the reverse complement.
CCTTGGCCGCCGTCAGCCCGCTGTCAATCCCGCCGCTGGCGATTAGCGGCATATGCGGGAGCAGGCTGTGCACTTCCCGCACCGAATCGGCGGCAGGAATTCCCCATCCGGCAAAGGTGTCGGCCGCCAGACGCCGGATGCCCTTGGCGCTGCGGTATTTCTCCACCTGGCTCCAGGACGTGCCGCCCGCTCCTGCGACATCAATGAACTCTACTCCGGCATCCGCCAGACGAAGCGCGGCTTCGCCGCTGATTCCCCAGCCAACCTCCTTGACGCCGACCGGCACGGAGAGTGATCGGCAGACTTCCCGGATTTTGCCCGCCAAATGCCTGAAATCCGTGTCGCCTTCGGGCTGAAAAATTTCCTGCATGCTGTTCAAATGCAGAACAAGTCCATCCGCCTCCACCAGTTCAACCGCACGCTGGCATTCCTCGGCCCCATAGCCATAATTCAGCTGGACGGCCCCGAGGTTAGCGAAAATCGGAATGGTCGGGGCTATATCCCGTACCCGGAAGCTGTAAGCCGTGTTCACATTTTCCACCGCTGCGCGGACCGATCCGACACCCATCGCCCAGCCCCGACGCTCTGCCGTCTCAGCCAAAATCCGGTTAATTTCCCAGGCTTGACGGGTTCCTCCGGTCATCGAGCTGACGATAAACGGCACTCGAAGCGACTTGCCCAAAAAAGCAGATCCGGTATCAATTTCCTCAAACCGGATTTCGGGCAGCGCGTTATGCCAAAACCGGTATTTTTCCCAGCCGCCGCTAATTCCGACCCCGCCTACCTCCTTCTCCAGACAAATGCGGATGTGCTCCGTCTTGCGCCGCTCCATCTGCTCGTCCGGCGTTTCCCCCCCGAACGCTGCGTCAGGCAGCTCTCTACTGTCGTTAGGCCCTTGCCCTGCGGCCTTTGTATGCTCCGTCACTTCAACACAACCTCTCTCCCAATCTCCTGATGCACCCGGCTACCCGGCGCCCTCTGCGGAATACAGCGGCCAGTTTCCTTTACTTCCTATATTGACAGATAATGTGTCCAGGGACAAGCGCTGCACACACCTGAAATTCCCAGGTCTGTGCGGCAGATGACCAGCGCCCCTCATCCCCCCGGTCTTATCCCTACGCCCGCTGCTCGAACAGGCGGCTGATTCCGATGATGACCTGCACCGCTTTTTCCATATTGTCCACCGATATGTATTCGTACTTGCCGTGATCATTTTCTCCGCCGGTACAAATATTCGGGGCCGGCAGCCCCATATAGCACAGCTGCGACCCGTCCTTCCCGCCGCGAATCGGCTTGATGTCCGGCTCGATGCCAAGGCTGCGCATCGCTTGCTCGGCAATCCGCACAATTTCGAAAACCGGCTCAATTTTGTCCCGCATGTTGTAGTACTGATCCTTCAGCTCCAGCTCCACGCTGCTCTCGCCGTATTCCTGCTTCAGCTCGCTGACAAGCGCTGCGACCACCGCCTTGCGCTCTTCAAAGCGGTTCCGGTCAAAATCGCGGATTATATAACGCAGCACCGTCTGTTCGACATCTCCCTGAAATGAAAGCAGATGGTAAAAGCCTTCATCGCCTTCGGTCAGCTCCGGAGCTTCATCCGCCGGAGGCCGTCCGTGGAACGCCATGGCGATTTGGGCCGAATGGACCATCTTGCCCTTGGCTGTGCCAGGATGAACCTTCGTTCCCCGGAACGTGATGCGCGCGGCTGCCGCATTGAAGCTCTCGTACTGCAGCTCTCCTAGCGGGCCTCCGTCCACCGTATAGGCGTATGCTGCGCCAAACGCGGCCACGTCGAACCGATGCGGCCCCCGGCCAATCTCTTCATCCGGCGTAAACGCCACCCGGATCGTATCGTGCTTGATTTCAGGATGCGCAGCCAAATAAGCCATAGCGGCCATCATTTCGGCGATGCCAGCTTTATTGTCCGCGCCAAGCAGGGTTCTTGTGGTCGACCGACCGCCGTCATGCAGCGAAACACCGCGCGCTTTGCCGTCCGTCGTCATCAGCGTATGGCCCTTATACCGGGCCAGCTCGGGAAACTCCCTCGGCGAGAGCACTACGGACAGCGCCTCGTTCAGCGCGATATCTTGGCGGTCATAGTTCTCGACCATTTGCGGGTTTACCCCTTGGCCAGTAAAACCGGTCGCCGTATCCAGGTGCGCCAAAAAGCCAATCACCGGCGCCTGCTTGTCGGTATTGGAGGGCAGCGTCGCCATGACATAACCGCTCTCATCCATCGTTACGTCCTGCAGGCCGATGCTTCCAATTCGGCGGCAAGCTGCCTGCCGAGCGTAATTTGCCCGGGGTGGACGGGCATGACGCACTGTCATCATTGGATTGGGTGTCTATTTTAACGTAAGCGCTCAAGCGCCTGAGAAGCTCCTGCTTCATCATCACTCAGCCCCTTTGGGTTATGCTTGCCTCCTCTATTTTATCATATTCTCCGGCCGCTATAAGCCCTAGGCGGACACGAACAGAGGCTTTATTCTACCGACATGAGGCTTGTCTGTTCCATTACTGTCAGCCGCCTGGAGTCAGCCCGTACCTCGGCGGCCCGCTGAAGCTCGCTCAATCACCTAAGCGACATCATTTCATGAGGGAATCAGGCGAAAAACAAGCCTGCCAGAGCTTCCGGCAGGCTTGTTTTTCAATAGAAGGTTATTCCGTCGGCTAACCTTCCGCGTTTATTTTGTTCGCTTCCACATAATCCGCCAGCGCCTGAAGCATAAAGCCCATCCGCTCTACCTCCGGCACAACAATTCGCTCTACGCCTTCTTCCCGAATACATTCGGCCGTATATTTGCCGACGGCAACGGCAAGGGTTCCTGCGGCAAACCCGCTGCAAAGCTTATCCAGCAGCCCCTGCTCCCGGGCGTAAGCGAATAAAAACCGTACCTGCGGACCGCTGGTAAACGTCACGGCGTCCACTTCCCCGTCCGCGATTTCTCGGGTCAGCCGCTCCAGCGCAGCCGTTTCCGGCGGGGTATGGCGATAAGGAAGCAGCTCGAAATAGCTTGCCCCCTGCCGCTGCAAATAGCCGACCAGGCGCGGAGCCGGATCGCCATGAAGCTGCAGCGCCACATTACAGCCGCGCAAATCGTGCTGCTCCAGCATGCGCATCAGTCCGGCGGTCGTTCCGTCGTCATCCCGGACGACAGGCACGATATTCAGCTTTTTGAGCACCCCATATCCTTTATAACCTCGCACCGCCACCTTGGCTTTACCCAGCTTGTCCAGGAATTCGGCATACCGGCCCATTTTGTCCGCGATGCCGCACAGCGTATCAAGACCGACTCCGGTCGTGATAATGACCCAATCAATCTCCTCCCGCAAGAACCGCTGCAGCATCAGCTCTGCTTCGGCATCCTCCAGAAACACGGTTCCCTGTGATGGGCGTACCAGCGGAATGCCGCCCGCCTTCTCCACCATACGTCCGAGCTCCTCGGCCTTGCGGGGCCCTGTAATGGCCACCCGGATTCCTTCCAAATTCAATCTGCTCATCTGGCACCTCTTTCACCCTGCTTGATGTTACAAACCATAACGCACAATGCCGACAAATTCAATAGTTGACACGCCAAATCCGACAAAAAAATGCTTTTAAATCGCAATACTCGGTTTTGAACATTCGCTAAATCAACAAAGCATGTCTTTACGATTCTCAACCGGCATTCACAGCGTTGTCCATATTTCCCCAAATGACAGCTGAAAACGTCCTGCCGCAAATTCCACAAAAGGCAGGACGTTATTTCAAATTTCAAGATACAACTTATTTTTCAAATCAGATCACTAGCGTTGCATTAATTTTCTCTGAATCTTCATAATTTTCTGTATTTATCTCATTCAGACGCAAAAAAATCCTTTACAATGGATTGGCAGGTAGTTCCTGT
>NZ_JBBBNV010000042.1:0-24216 GCF_037137075.1 Paenibacillus sp. y28 | reverse complement strand
CAAGCCTTTCAAATGGGCATACAAGGGTAAAGCCCTGAGCGTTTAAACGTTGGCCTATTTGCGGAATATAGCACTAGTGTATCAGATTCCCCGTCCTGTGTCGACTATATCTGGGTTGAACAAATCCGGCTGCCTCAGCGAGCGGAGCCTCTTCCCGGCCGGAGGCACGCTTCGCCTCCACCCAGAAAAAAGCTGCCGGGAACCGGATTCATGTCCTGAATCCGATATCCCGGCAGCTGTGACCGCTTCTTGTTATGTAATTTGTACGCCCTTCTTTAAATCCTTCTGATTCTTCGATGTATTCACAAGCAAAGGCAGGGCCTTCGTTCCGCTTACCATGGGAGATTGGCATTGCCTGCATGTCGGGACCACCTCAAATGAAAAATCATCTCTCATCCAACTGTTACAACCGTCATTTGTGCAAAGCCAGATCGCCGTTTCTTCTTCAGGAACAACCTCGAACGATTTTTTCCGTGAATACATGGAAGACGCCTCCCTTTTTTTCATAGGTTGCCCAAAAAAAATGCCCTTAACTCACGTTAAGGGCATTTTTAGCAGAAATTACAATTTTACAACGTTCTCAGCTTGAGGACCACGGTTGCCTTGAACAACGTTGAACTCCACGCGTTGGCCTTCGTCCAATGTTTTGAAGCCGTCGCCAACGATTGCGCTGAAGTGTACGAATACGTCGCTTCCGCCTTCAACCTCGATGAAGCCAAAGCCTTTTTCTGCGTTAAACCATTTTACTGTTCCTGTTTGCATGGGTAATTACCTCCAAAAATAATTTACATGACCTTCTTTATCCCGAAGAAATAAAAAATTCACATATTGGAAAAGGTTACTCTCTGACAAAATGATAACCCTTTACAATATGTGAATTCAGGTCATAATTTATAATCATATCTTACCACAGTCCTTACGGGAAAGCAAACGTTTTGTATCCCCTTTCAAAATTTTTTTTGTTTCATCAGAAAACTATCGCTCCGGGCCAGCCGTACAACGTTATTTCTTCATAAGGAAGGCCCCTGTCCAACGCTTCGAGCTGGGCAGAGGCCCTGCCGGCCATTATTTTTTCCAGAAGGAGAAGCGGGATTTTTTGCACACCTTTTTCCGGTTTGGCTGGAATACCTCGTTCATCCCGTGCTCGTCGAATTTGTCGGTCAGTTTACTGTACCCGTACTTCAGCTTGAACTCCATCTCCTCCCCGTACAGCGGCACAATGCAATAAAACCGCACGGTTCGTTCCTCGTCCATCGGAAGCGTCAGGAAATCCGGGTGAACCGTAATCGGCCGAAGCAAAATGATGCCGTTCATCTCCGTCTGGCCAGATAACGGATTGGCAGGATCTCCGTTCGGCATGGTATGCCCGTCGCCAAGCCACGTCTGGAAATCATGCGGGAACCGGGCCAGCATTTTCAGCCACTGAATGGGCCAATAATTCTCTTGCTCCTGAAACGCCTCGCTTGAAATCGGCCACTCCGGCGGGAGGCACATCATCAGCTCCGCATAGCGATAATCCTCCTGGCCTTCCGGCACATTCATCGGCTTGTAGCTCATTCCTGTCGTAAATAGCGTATGAAAATTCCGCGCTTCTGTCGGCTTGATATGATACACATCAATATGGACCAAATCGGACAAAATTTCATGGAAGACGTGATCGATGGGTCCGACGTATTTTTCCACATGGGCTTCGATTTTCTCGCTCCAGCCCTCCTCCCCATATTCAGGCGGCGTCCATTCCCGTTCCTTGTCTTCATACTTATATATCGGATTTCCCGCTTCCGAATAACTGGATGGCTTAACCATCGTTCTTCACCTCGGCTTCATTGGACTGGGCTGCTCGTTCGCAGGCTTCTAAGCAGCGGATTTCTTTACGAGCACAGGAAACAAAAAGCATATTTCTAGTTCCTTCCTTTTTATCGACAAAATGATGGGAAATTTGTAGACCCGCAGGCAGTTTTGCCGCTTGTCCTTCGAAGCCTGAAAACCGATGAACCCCTCCGAGCCTTCGGCAGATCTAAGCGCACGCTCTAACACCTTGCATCTTGTCCCCCGGGTCGTATAATAGAAGGTAAAACCTGTCATTTATCCTGGAGAAAAGAGGCGTTTCTGTTGATAAGCTCGATTTTGGTCGGTATTGTGGCTGTGGAGCATGTGTACATCCTGTGTCTGGAAATGTTTTTGTGGACCTCCCCCAGAGGGATGAAGACGTTCGGTACGACTAAGGAATTCGCGGAAGCCTCGAAGGCGCTTGCTGCAAATCAGGGATTGTATAACGGCTTCCTGGCGGCAGGCTTAATTTGGGGTCTTGTGCATCCGAATGCGGAATTCGGCGGACAACTGACGCTGTTCTTCTTGTGCTGTGTCCTTATCGCGGCGCTTTATGGAGGAGCCACTGTCAGCAGGTCCATCCTGCTCAAGCAAGGGCTTCCTGCCATTATCGCCCTGCTCGCCGTCTTGTTTTTATAGTCCGTAACGAAAGAGCGCCTGACGGCGTTCTTTTTTTTGTTTCGATACCACAAGCGCTCATTCAAAAAAATTCAATTCCGACCCGACGATGACGAATTGGGACCGGGTGATACGGATCCCCGGCTTCTATCACATAAAGGTCCCCGGAAACCGTTACTCGTCCGCGTCATCAATGGGGAAGGAAGAAACCGTCTGCCAGGAGGAGCTCGTCCAGCAGCTTTCCTTGAGGCTATAGTATTTAGAACAAATCTCTAATTCAAGAAATTATCCACATATTATTAAAAATTATCCACATGTTGTCCACATGCCCGTGTATAACATAACCATTGGTCGACCGACCGCCGTCATGCAGCGAAACACTGCGCGCTGGGAGCTGCGCGCGGTGCGGATGTTCTGAGGGCGGTTCGCTATGTATCCCTATTTGAGCTGGATCGATAATCGACCCATACAATGTTCATTGTGTATCCAGAAATATCCAGCAATCAGGCGTTTTATCGGTATTAAAGGCAGATTTACAGCAGCCCCTACGAAAAATTACTGCTTCGTGTGCAACAGCTAAGAAAAACGGGTTTCTTTTCAGCGGTAACGAAAAAAAAACGGTTGGGGCTCCGCCTGACGCTTACAAATCAGTTGGCAATTATTTATGCTGATGGAGCAAGGAGGATTTGCTTCGACGGAAGGGCGGGAGCATGGCGCCAACGAGAGGCTTCACGCCCTGGGCAGACTCTGACATTTTTTCCGTTACAAATCGTATGGAGAGATGTATCATAACTTGGGTGAAAGAGGAGAATTCCCGATGCTATGGTGAACAATTTCCCAGCAGGAGATGGTGCCTTGAAAAAGATTGGCGAAGGCCGGACAGCCGAAATCTTTGTACGCGATCAAGCGGAAATCTTAAAGCTATACAGACACGGATTCCCGAAGGAAGTTTAACCAGAGCATTTGCCGATTTGCACTATCACATCCATCAATATGAGCTGGACATGAAGTTAACGGACAACGCTCCCGTTCAAAAGCAGAAAACGGTACTGGCCCAGAACATTCAGAGGGCACCACAGCTATCCGATAAGGTGAAAAAGGAAATCATCGATTATTTGGATGGTCTGCCGGATGGAAGCTGCTTATGCCATGGTGATTTTCACCCGGATAATGTACTGATCGGTGAACAAAACTGGGTCATAGATTGGATGACGGCCACGGTTGGAAATCCGGCCGGCGATGTCGCCCGCACACTGCTCTTATTCCGCTTTGGCACTTTGCCTGATGGAGCGCCAAAAAGCGTTACAGATGCGCTTGAACGCATGAGAAATACAATGAACGAGGTGTATTTGGAGCAATATCTCGCTTATTCGGGTCTGCCATTCAGTGCCATCAATGAAGGGATGCTGCCGGTTGCGGCAGCCAGATTATCGGAATGGATCTCGGACGAGGAGAAAGCACTGCTGCTTCCTTTAATCAGCGATCGATTAAAGTAACCGCGGCAAATTGCAGCAGTAATGATATACAACACAAAAAGGATGCCGCGATGGACATCCTTTTTGCGTTGGCGCTATTTAGTCTCTTTCATTATCCCTGTATATCCGTTCCTCATTGAGCCGCCGCGCTGGATATGGTCACAGCGGAAGCCGCCTGGTCCCAGCCGACATTCATATGAAGCCCCTCGGAGATAAACCGGACCGGCACAAGTGTACGGCCGCCGATGATGGAAGCGGGAGCCTCCAGAATGACCGGCTCATTGTTCACATACGCCGTTTCACTGCCGATAGTCAGCACAATCGTTGTATCGGCCTTGACCGCAGTTACGGTCCGGGTCGCGTCATCCCACGTTACCGTCGCCCCGAGCGCTTCGAAGATGGCTTTTACCGGAGCCAGAATGCTGCCGTTTTGATTCACCGGCTGCTGGTCGTCGAACACAACCCTTTGACCGTCCAGCACAACCGAGATCCCCTGCGCCGCTCCTGTCTGCGAAGCGGCCGGAGTGTCTGACGATGCAGCTTCCGGCAGCGGTGTGACCGGGAGGCCAAGCTGCTCCTGCAAATTGGCCAGTCGATTTAATGCGAAGGTCAGCAAGGAACCAGAAGCCATCGTGCCCATTCCTTGGCCTTGGCCCGGTCCTTGGCCGCCGCCCTGAGCGAAGCCGCCTTCCGGCGGGGACGGACGCTCGCCGGAAGCTCCCTCCGGACGCGCTCCTCCAGGACCGCCCTCCGGCCGGCTATCGCCGTCTGGAGGCGTCATGTCCTCCATCCCCTCCGGAGGGGTCATACCGCCGCCTTGCATACCGCCGTTTTTATCACCTTCAGTCGAATACGTCATGTTCGATTCAAATTGCTCCATGGTGTAAAATTTCGTCGGGTCCGCCTGCACAGAAGGCCTAATTAAATCAGACAGCTCGGCTACCCGGCCCTGTATGCCTTCCAGATAGGTGACCACCTCGGACACATAGCCCAAATACTTCGTTTTGTATTCCGGCACTTGCAGCAAATGGTTAATCATCGGCACACTTTCCATGCTGATTCCAAGAACCGGCACATCAACGGAAGCTGTGGTGGCGTTGGTGTTGGCCGCTGTTCCGATACCCGCCGCATTGCGCCCGCCGCCACCGCCGGAGTAGCCGTTGAACGACATGTTGAAATCCCAAGGAACAACGGTATACTTGCCGGAGGCATCGCCATACAGCATATAGTTATGGCCCTTATCGCCATTGTAGCTGTCATAGTTGCCGAGCACGGCATTCGCCGCAATGTACTGCAGAGCGGAATCGACATTCAGAACACTTTCAATATCCCCTTTTTCCCCGGCTGGCATCTCATTCAGGGTTTGGATGAAATGTTTCAGGGATGCCTTGTTGTCCTCTGTACCTCCATCATAGGTGATGGATTCGTACTCGCTTCCCGCTTCGTATTGGAGATAGCTTTTCTCGTCCGTGTCATACAGAACACCTTCTTCATAGCCCTCGCCGTAGTTCCTTTTCAGATAGCTGTCGTCCACAGCCTCCACCCCGACGTAGAAGCCGTACAGCTCCCCGTTTATATACAGGTTCGTAAATACGGTAAGCGGCACATCCATGCCGATCTTGCGCAGAGCTTCGTAATGAAGATACTCTCGCAGGAAGGAAGGGTCCGAGTAGCTGTTATTCAGCACCATTTTATCCAGTCCGAGCAGGGTCTGCGATTTGTCGTATTTGTCGAATTTCAGCCTGAAGCTGTACCGGTCGGAATCGCTCATGCCCGCAACCGCCTTCAAGGTCAAATTGCCCTTCGTCGAAAAGCCGACATTCTCCAGCACATTCCCGTCGACCTCCACGGTCGCCTGTTTATATTCCTTATCCAGCGGGCTGGCCAAAATGCTCTGCCAATCCTCATCGGCAATCGTTACTTTCACATCCATGATGCGGTCGCCTTCAAATAACGATTCATATGGCTGCGCTATCCCGCTATCCGCAGCCAAAGCTGGCGCCGCTGTTCCGGCCAACCCGGACACCGAGGTAACCACTGCAGCGGATACGAGCGCCACCGTAAACTTTTTCAGTACGTGAGTCCATTTCATTTCCCCATCCTCCTTGTAGCAAGCCTTCATTGCAGCCGTGACGATGACGTTGCTAATTCACAGGGTTTATCTTAACGCATGGAACTGAATACCGACTGAAAGCAAACTTAACATTTGCTGAACATCGTTCAGCCGAAATCAAGCGCACAAAAAGGCGGCATAAAAAAGACACCGTTTCCGGTGTCCTTTTGCAGGCCAGCTCCCTATTTTCGGTTGTAATCGGCTTTGATTTCGCCCCAGCTCTGCGTTTGCCATTTGAGAATTTGGTTCTTGTAGGTGTTCGTCCGCAGCCAGTTCTCGGCCCGGTCCACCAGGTCCCAAATTTCCCGGGTCGATTCATCGCGGGGCAGCGTCGTCGAAACTGCCTTTTGCCTGACCCACTTCATCGCTGTGAGAGAGTCGCTGTATACCGTTTTAGTGCTGCCCTGCTTCTGCAAATAACTCAGCGCATGTACAATCGCCAGAAACTCGCCCAAATTATTGGTCCCTTTGCTAATCGGGCTTTTCTCAAAAATGACTTCTCCTGTCCGGGTATCAACGCCCTTATACTCAACAGGGCCGGGATTCCCGTTGGTTCCTACATCCACCGAGATGCTGTCATAATCAATTTGTTCCGCTGCTTCAGCCTCTGCAGGCGAGACTTGGCCCGCGGCTGTCCGCGGCTGTTGTCCTTGTCCTTGCCCCCAATTCCCCTTCCAGCCCGCGCGAAAAGCCTGCTCCGCCGCCACGTTGGACTCATAGGCCTTGAACTTGGCTCCTTCGAACTGGTTGACCTGCCGCTGGCACTCCGGCCAGCTCGTATATACGCCGGGCTGCCGCCCGACCCAAACGACATAATACTTTTGCTTCGCCATGGAATCTCCTTCGGTTTGTATTCATCCGTAATCCCTGCTGTTTCCTTACTGAATCCGTATCCCTATCATTTCGCCAAGGAAGCTGCCATTTCCTCTACAAGTACACGATTCCCGATTAGGAACCGTATTATGATGGCTCATGCTCATAGAAAAAGAAAGCCCGGGCCGCTGCTTCCAGATACTTGACCTGTAATTCCAGCTCGGGGCCTTCACCACCGTACGCAACCGGACAATACTGCGCGCGCCGACCATGCCGCTTAACAAGACGATATTCGCGCAGATGGTCATCATAATGAATGTGATCAGGACGAAGGACAAGGAAACAGTCCGGAATGAATAACATATCCCGTCAAAGCCTGACCTTCCGTTTCGGAATAGGTCAGGCTTCTATTGTTCAACCGGCTTCGCGGGAAATTCCGGCCGCTTTATTCGCACGCTTGGTTAGTGTTAGTAAATATCCTCCGGATTGATTCGCAGCTGCCCGGAGACGACCGGGGGCAAAAACCGGATAAGCGGGACCGGCTCACCCGCCGCCGCCATCCGCGCGAGAAGACGTTCTCTCAGCTGGCTACGGACCGGCTCATGCGAGGCCTTGTCCACGAGATTGTTCAGCTCGTAGGGGTCCGCCTCCAGGTCGTACAGAAACTCCTCCACATACTCGGCCGCCCCGGCATCGCGAATCGGATCACGGCCAGGCGCGGTTACGCTGTACTTCCAGCGTTTGGTCCGGATAGCCCGTCCGACCTGCGACTCGCTAATCTGCACAAACACCTCCTGCGGCCAATCAGCGCGCTTTCCGTTCAAGAGAGGCACTACAGAACGTCCCTGCATGGACTCCGGAACCGGGATGCCTGCTGCATCGAGCAGTGTCGGCGGCAAATCAACCAGGCTGACAAGCTCCCGCAAGGTACCGCCGCCGTCAAAGCCGGGACCGCTGAAGGCCATAGGCACCCGGATAGAGCTTTCATGGCACGATCGCTTGTATTCGGCATTACGTGTCTTGAAGTGGCAGGCATGGTCGGATGTGAACGCGAGGATCGTATCCTCCGCCAGACCAAGGCTTTTGATCGCGTCGTTTAACCGGCCCAGGGCCTCATCCAGCCGTCGCACCATCCCGTAATACCCGTCCAGATGCTGGTGCGCATTGCCGCCCAGCGCTGCGAGATCAGGCGGGACATACCGGCCGGTGTAATGGCCTCGGTATACATCCGGAGCGGGATAATCGTCACGGTGGTTCTGATGATGCGGCTCCAGATACGAAAGAAACAGATAGAACGGCGCATCGGCGTCCCGCCGGCTTCCGATATAGCGGATAGCCGCATCCGTCAGCGCATCGGCCCGGTAGCCCGGCAGCTCGACCGGTTCATTGTCATTATTGTACAGCACGGTCTTATACGCATCTGAAGTATGCTCAAGGGCATCGGCAGCGAGCCAATAATCATACCCGCCCCGCTTCTCGACCGGCACAGGGCTCGTTCTCGTGCACGCCAGGTGCCATTTGCCGATATAGGCGGTGTCATATCCGGCTTCCCCGAAATAATGAGCCAGCGTCCTTGAGCCTTCCGGAAGCGGAATTCCGTTGGTGAAGCAGCCAGCTTCGGTGGCATATAAGCCGGTTTGTACGGACGAACGGGCCGGGCCGCAGACCGGCTGGCAGGTAAACGTATATGCAGCGTGTGTTCCCAGCGCGGCCATGCGATCGAAGTTCGGTGTCAGCCCAAGCGGATTGCCATGGACACCGGTCGTATCCCAGCGCTGCTGATCAGTAAAGAATACAATGACATTCGGCCGTTTGGCAGCCTTCCCCATGGATGAAGCTCTCCTCTCTGGCTCGGTTACCCCTTAATGCCGGTAGTGGCGATGCCTTCAACAAAATATTTTTGCGAGAAAAAGAAAATGAGGACCGGAGGCAAAATCGCAAGCACCGACATCGCCATAATCTGGTTCCATTCCACTGTGCCGCCCGTCGAGTCGATGCTCATCCGCAGGGCCAGAGAAATCGGGAACTTCTTCACGCTATTAATAAAAATGAGCGGGTTAAAGAAATCGTTCCACGTCCAAATGAACTGGAAAATAGCGGCGGAAATCATCGCCGGAAAGCTTAAAGGCAGCAAAATCCGCAGCAATATCTTCGGAGGATTGCAGCCGTCCATCACGGCGGACTCATCCAGCTCCCGGGGCAAGCCCCGGAAAAACTGCACCATCATGAAAATAAAAAACGGGAAGCAGCCGAAGGCAGCCGGGGCGATAAACGGCCAGTAGCTGTCCAGCCAGTGCAAATTGCGGAAAATAAGATACCGCGGAATAATAATGACGGTATGCGGCAGCATCAGAGTAGAGATCATAAGAATAAACATCAGGTTGCGCAGCGGGAACTGGAAGCGGGCAAAGCCGTAAGCGACCATAACACTGGACACGACAGTCAAAATAACGGTCGGCACAACCATCAGAAACGTGTTGTAAAAGAAGATAGCGTAAGAATACTGCCCCGTCCCCTCCCAGCCTTTAAGGTACGAATCCCAAACAAATTCACTCGGCAGCAGGCTGAGCGAGCCGAACAAATCTGCATTCGTCTTGAATGAGCTGAAGAACAGCCAAACTAACGGATACACCATCAGCCAGCCCAGAAGGATTAGCGCCACATGCTTCATCACATTCCGGATTCGAGCGTTCCGTTCCCGCCTGCTTGCGCTCGGGCGGGGTACTGCGGACGTTTGCGTTTGCATTAGCCTTTCCCTCCGTCTTCATAGTGGACCCATGATCTTGCCGATCGGAAGATGAACAGGGTCAGGATCAAGATGACAGCAAACAGGAACCAGGACAGCGCAGAGGCGTACCCCATTTTCATATTTTGGAATGCTTCATCATAAATTTTCAGACCAAACAAGTAGGTGGATTTAAGCGGACCGCCGTTTGTTACGACGAATGCAGCGGTGAATTCCTGCAAAGCATTAATCGTTTGCATAACCAGATTGAAGAAAATAATCGGTGTCAGCAGCGGAATCGTAATTTGCCACAGCATCCGAAGCTTCCCGGCGCCGTCGACCATCGCCGCTTCATAAAGCTCGCCCGGAATTTGCTTCAGGCCGGCCAAGAACAGGACCATGGACGATCCGAACTGCCAGACCACGAGAATACTAATCGTTCCAAGCGCCACCTGCGGACTGCCCAGCCAGTTAACCGGAGGAAGGTGGAAAAAGGACAGCGCCTGGTTTACAACCCCTTCCTTCATAAACAGGAAGCGCCATAAAATCGAAATGGCCACGCTTCCGCCCAGAATGGAGGGCAAATAATACACTGTACGGTACAAATTCACCGCTTTGCTTTTCATATTCAGGATAATGGCAATCAGCAGCGCAAACGCCAGCTTGGCCGGTACGGCGATGACTGAATAAATGAGCGTTACTTTAAAAGAAGGGAAAAAATCTTTATCGTCGGTCAGCATTTTGACGTAATTGTCGAATCCAATGAATTTGCCCGGTTTGACTACGGTCGAATCGGTGAAGGAGTAATATAACGACAAGACGAGCGGATACAGCTGAAACCATAAAAATCCGATGATCCACGGCGACACGAATAACAGGCCCCAGAGGGCAGTACGCATATTCTTGCTTTTCAATTGGGATGTTCCTTTCCGTGTGTGGTGGGGGAAAGTCGGTTTCGTTAAAAAGAGTGCCGCCCGGTTCGGGCGTCACTCTTTCCGGCCTTTTACTTGGACTTCAACTCATTCAATTTGGCGGTAAAGCCCTTCAAAATTTCATCCGCCGCTTTATCCGGCGTCATTTGGTCATAAATCAGCTTTTGAATCGCATCCTTGACGATTTGAGCCAGCTCGGCATTCGTGCTGACCACGTTCGGTGCAACCGTTTTCTTCGCGGAAGCGAATTCAAGCCCCTTGGAGATGTCCGGATTCAGCTTGCCGGATTCCTGCAGCGCCTGTCTTGCCGTGGTTGATGCCGGAATTCCGCGCTGCGTCGTCAGCAGCAAGGCCGCTTCTTTATCGTTGATAAGATAGTTGATGAACTTTGCCGCTTCTTCCTTGTTCGGGGAATCCTTCCAAATCGAGAACCCGGTACCCGCTACCATGGCGTTGCCGGACTGGACAGCACCCGGATTTTCAGGGAATGGGCTAACGCCGATTTTTCCGTTTGGAAGTGCCTGCTTATACTTATCCATAGCCTGTACATAGTCGATCAGCATGCCGATTTCGCCTTTGACCCATTTCGGGTTTTGCTCCATTTTACCGACGAACGCGGTGCTGTCGCCAAACGGCTCAATGGCTCCGCTTTTGTACAGATTGGACAGGAAGGTCAAGCCGTCGGTCAGCTGTGCTTTGTCAAAGCCCGGTGTGAAGTCGTCATTAACCCAGCCTTTGCCTGTTTTTTGCATCATGTACGGCTGCAGCAGCAGCTTGTTGATAACGTCGATATCCGCCGTCAACAGGTACGCATTTTTGTCTTTTTCATGGAGCTTCTTGCCTTCTTCAATGATTTTGTCCCAGGTCCATACCGTATCCGCCGGGATGCCGTGCTTCTGCATAAAGTCCTGATTCACAATCGTTGTGGCGGCGAACATGCCGGATGGAACCATGATTTGCTTGCCCTTGTAAGAACCGAAATCCTTCAGCGCCGCTTCAGGCAGCTTGGTCAGATCGAGCTGGCTTTTGACAGTGTTCAGATCAAGCATGAAGTCACTCATGTCAACCGTCCACTCGTAGGTGAACTGGAACAAATCCGGAGCGGTCATGCCGGCGAACTGGGTAGCCAGCTTCTTGTTGTACCCGTCAAAGCCCATGTACTCCGCTTCGATTTTGACATTCGGATGCTGCTTCATGTACGCGTCGATAGCTGCAAGCGTCGCCTTATGCCGCGGGTCATTGCCCCACCATGCAAAGCGCAGCGTGACCTGCTTGTCGCCGCCCGAGGAGCCGGAGCCGGACACCCCCTGGCTTGCCGTGCCTTCCGATGAATTGCTGCAAGCGGTCGCAAACAACATCGCAAACAGAACCATCATCGCCGTCACATAACGTAGTCTTTGATTCATCATTGAAACCCCCTAGCCTTTGTTTTTCTGATTGTGGTACCATCTTCAAAATACCATGTATCCGCTTTCATAAAAAGACCCTTTGCTTGTGATCCTCGTTTACTAGTTGCCCGTTTTCTTTGGATCAGGTATCATTTCTTTAGAAAACCCGCCCGAAACGAGGGATGCCGGATGTATAAAATGGCGGTTATTGACGATGAAATCGAAGCGCGCAGCACACTGTGCAGCTGCTTTCCCTGGGAACTGGCCGGCTTTCAAATCGCGGTTCAGCTGAACAACGGATTGGAAGCGCTTAAATATTTGCTTCAGCACGAGGAGATTGACGCCATCCTCTGTGACATTAAAATGCCGCATATGACTGGTATCGAGCTGGCAAAGGAAATTCACGACCGCAAGCTTCAGGTCCGGGTTATTCTACTGAGCGGATTGCGGGATTTCGAGCTGGCGCGGCAGGCAATCAGCTACGGCGTACGCCATTATTTGGTCAAGCCGGCCAAATACAACGACCTGCAGACGGTGCTTGCGGAGCTGAAGCAGGAGCTTGACGAGCAGCCCGGCCGCAGCGCCTCCGGTAGGGTGTCCGCCCCTGCCGTTCCTGAAGTTCAAGGACTGAACCATCCGGTCATCCAGCGTATTTTGACCTACATCGAAACCGACTACCGCACCGTGACGCTGGAAGAGGTCGCACAGCTAGTGCACATGAATCCGACCTACGTGAGTTCGTTTTTCAAAAAAATAACAGGCCACAGGTTCTCCGATTACGTTCAGACCGTCCGTATGAAGAAGGCCGCCGTACTGCTGCGGGAGCAGCGCTGGAAGGCGCTGGAGGTCAGTGAAATGGTGGGGTACGCCAATGCGAAAAATTTTATCCGCGCTTTTAAACAGCATTACGGGAAAACGCCGGGGCAGTTCAAGCACGAAGATTAAATATGTCCGGCAAAGCGACGCCGCGCTGGCCCGTAAATTTTTCTATGACAACTTTCGCCGGATTATTGTGCTGTCCCTCATTCCGCTGACCCTGCTCGGGTCGCTGTCGATTTTCATTACGGAGCGGTATGTGCGCCAGTCCATTGAGCGGAACAATGAAAGCCGGCTGAATCAGCTGAAGGAACTGACGCAGCTTATTCCCGCCGAGCTGGATTCCCTCAGCCTCTCCTTCGACAAGGATCCCAAAATTAAAAACCGGCTGCGTTCAATTCTGAATACGCCCTCCTTTACGTTCGAGGAGTTGGAAGCGCTTTTTTATTTGCGCAACGTGATTGATGTTCCGGCCAACTCCAAGCCGTTTATCGATTCCATCTACATTTATTATGACAATCCGTACGGACGCTTCCTGAGCACACGCGACGGCATCGTCCAGCTTGATTCCGCTCTGGATACAACCTGGTTCTCGATGTATGAGTCGGGCGTTTTTGAGGAAGAGCAGCTGGTGACACAGCCGCGCTTGCTGTATACTAACACCCGCAAGGATTACGCCACGCCGGTTATTACCGTCTACAAGCCGTTTGCCAAGACCAGCCCCGGAAGGTTCCACGGACTCATTATTATGAATGTGCTTCCGGCGTATTTCGAGAAATCGTTCCGCCAGTTCAACGACTGGCCGGGCAGCTATTACTACATCGCAGACCGGAGCGGGACGCCCCTGGTCCCCGCAAGCAGCTTCGAAGGGGCTGTTCCTGTGCCGGAGGAGCTTCCGGCCTCATCCGGCAGCGGGCTGATCCGCTTTCCTTATCACGATGCCTGGGTCAGCATGAAGCAGACACCCCGCCTGGGGTGGAATGCGGTGTCTGTCGTGCCGACGAACACCCTGTTCAGCCTTCCGCGCACACTGGTGTACTACACGTTGTCCCTTGTTGCGCTCTCGCTGCTGCTCAGCGTGCTGTACGCGTTGTGGATTACCCGCAAAAATTACCGGCAAATCGTGCAAATCGTCAATGTGCTGGAGCATGCCGACGACAGCCAAACCTCGGCTCAGACCGTTCCCGAGAAAATTCAGGATGTCTATGAGCTGATTGTCAAAAATATTCTGGACACCTTTCTGGAGCAAAATTATTTGCGGGTGCAGCTGTCCGAGCGACAGGCCAAGATGGAGCTGCTTGAGCTGAAGGCGCTGCAATCCCAAATGAATCCTCATTTCATGTCCAATACGCTGCATTCGATCTATTGGAAGGCGTTCCAGCTGACGCGGTCCCCCAATGAGGCCTGCCTTATGATTGAGCAGCTCAGCGATTTGCTGGAATATGCTTTGCGGGCATCCGAGGATTTGGTCACGTTAAAGGAAGAGCTCGCCAATGTCCGCGGCTACGTAGAGCTGCAGCGGACCCGGTTCGGCGAACGGCTTCATGTGCTGTGGGACGACGAGACGGTTCCCGAAGCCTGCCGAGTTGTGAAAATCAGCCTGCAGCCGCTCGTCGAGAACAGTGTTCACATCGGTCTGGAAGCCCGACAGCAGCTTGCGGTCAAAATAAAATGCCGCCTGCACGGGCCAGACCTGAAGGTCACCATTATCGACAACGGACCGGGCATGACCAGGGAACGGCTGACGCTCATCCGTGGGTCGCTCCACGCCGATACCCTGCCCGGCAAGCACGTCGGCCTGTCCAACACCAGCAAGCGGCTTGCCCTGCATTATGGCTCTCCCGGTCTGATGCGGGTGCTCAGCAAGGAAGGCCTCGGCACCGCCATTACCCTGACCTTCCCGCAAACAATCGAGCCGTTTACCCGGGCTGTCGCTGAATAAACGGATACCGATCACGATCCAGATCCAGGAGAACCGCCGTGCTTCTCCGGCCGATGAGAAAAACACAAAAACAACGTGCAACGTCCAGATCAGGGCGCTGCACGTTGTTTAATGCGGCAGGAGATGCTCCGCATTTAGTTGAAGCTTCTGCTCCAGGGATACCCACTAGCCGGAGCCAGAGACCTGAATTTCAGGTTTGCGGTTTGCGATTTTGCGATTTTGCGGCAGCTTTTCAGCTTTTCAGCTTTGTAGCTTTTGGGAATTATGCGCTGGTGCTTTGCACCGCCTACCCCCGCTTCAGCTCGATGAGGAACGTTTTAATTTCATACGGCTCAATGTCGAATTCAGCCGCGGATTGTTCATGGCGCTTTCCAATCGGACGCTCCATCAGATCCGTCTCCTGCCAGGACACCAGGGAGAAAGCGCTGGTCAGACGCACGCTTCCACGCGCGCCGGTGAATTCATGTAAACGTACGATAAGACAATCGCTGTCCTCCGCCTTCTTCACGGCGTCAACCGTAACATAATCCGCACTACATCTGAACAGGCTTTGACACGACACAGCCGCAGCCCCTGGATGGCAGGTCAACGGATTATTCAATGCCCAAGCCTCCTGCGCCGTTTGCCCGGCTACCCAATCTCCCTGATGAGGCAGCAGCGAATAGGTAAACACATGGCGGCCCTGATCGGCGTGCGGATCGGGATGGAGCGCCGATTTAATGAGCGTCAATCGCAGAACATTGTCCTTCACATCATAGCCGTATTTGCAGTCGTTCAGCAGGCTGACCCCATAACCGCGCTCGGACAAATCCGCCCATTGATGACCGACTGTCTCGAACCGGGCATAGTCCCAGCTTGTATTCCAGTGGGTCGGACGCTTCACATTGCCGAACTGGATGTCGAAGGTCGCTTCCGTTGATCGGACGGAGACCGGAAACGCTGCTTTCAGAAGCTGCCGCTGCTCGTGCCAATCCGCTTCCGTATCGAAATCGATTCGTCTGCTGTGGGCATACACAATCAGCCGTTGGCTGATCGCCGAATCCATATACGCCCACTTGAAGCCCACAACCGCCCGGTGCTGCCCGCATTCCAGCAGCTCCAATGCCTCCAGCTGCTGGAAGCTTCGCTGCTTTTCCCCATAAAAAATATCGATATCCCACGCCTCGTAATTAACCGGCTTGTCCTCGAAAATCTGCAGCACATTCCCCAGCTGCCCTGCGGCCAATACCTCCCGCTTCGCTTCGCGGTCATAGATCCGCGTGAGCTGCCCGGCTTCATTCCACGCCAGTATATAAAACGGCGTCGTCAAGGAATGCCCGGTGTATGTGAAAGGAGAAGTATCTGTAGCTTCGGCAGGCTCGGCGCTCCACGTAATCGTTGTGCAGCCTAGTGCAGGAACCTCCTCCATCATAACTTGCCAGGAGCCTTCAACCCGATCCGCCTTCAGCAGCCTCCCTTCCCCGTCCTTCCAGCTGCCCTCGCAGCTATCCTGCGGTGCCGGGATATAGACCAGCTCCGACCGGTCAAAGGAGGCGCTGTTGAACACCGTCCAGCTGCAGCCGCTTTTTCCCTCCAAGGCCGCCTCATCTCCAGCAGCTGTCAGCTGCTGCGCCGCCGTCTGCCAGACCTCTCGACCCAGGCGATCGGCTTCTTCATATTCAAGGCGGGAATCCTCATACACCTCCGTAATGGAGGAGCCGGGAATAATATCGTGAAACTGATTGCGCAGCACAATCTCCCAGCCCTGATTCAGCTTGCTTGCGGGATAGGACGACCAGCTTTGCCCCGCGATGCTGTTCAACACCTGAATCCATTCGCTCTCACGGTACAGCAGCTCCAGCTTGCGGTTCATCCGCTTGTTGTAAGCCTGGCTCGTATACGTCCCGCGGTGATATTCCAAATACAGCTCGCCATCCCACGTATGAACGTACTGATCCGTCGCTTGAACGGTATGCTGAAGCTTCTGGAAAAAATCATCCGCCCGGCTTGGCACAACATGGGGGAGCCCCGGCATAACCTCCAGCCTGCGCCGCATCTCCAGCATATCCCGATTGACGCCGCCGCCCCCGTCGCCATAGCCGTAGGCTAACAGCAAATCCTGATTCAGCTCCTTGTCCCGGTACTTGTTCCAGATTCCTTGTACTGAATAAGGCTCGATAAAGCCGTTATACGTATAGGACCAGCCGGTGTGCTCCGCCGAAGGAGGTGTCGTAACTACATATGTCAGCACCTCGGAGCCGTCGATGCCGCGCCACCTGAAGGTATCGTGCGGCAGGCGGTTATATTGGTTCCAGCCGATTTTCGTCGTCATGAACGTATCGATACCGGATTTTTTTAATATTTGCGGTAAAGCCCAGCTGTAACCAAATACGTCCGGAAGCCACAGATAGCTGCACTCCGCCCCGAATTCCTCCCGAAGGAAGCGCGTGCCGTACAAAATTTGCCGGACCAGGGCTTCCCCGCTGGGCAGGTTGCAATCCGCTTCCAGCCACATCGCCCCGCCGGCTTCCCAGCGTCCCTCCTTCACCCGCGCTTTGATTTGCTCATAAATATCCGGATAATCGTTCTTGATGTACGCATACAGCTGAGGCTGTGTTTGAAGAAACACATACTCGGGATACTTCTCCATTAACCGGAGCACGGTAGAAAACGAACGCGCCGCTTTCTCCCGGGTATGCGTCAGCCGCCACAGCCAGGCTACGTCGATGTGCGTATGCCCGATGCAGTGCACGGTAACCCCGTGCTTTTTCTCCCAGGCGGACAACGCTTCACGCAGCGACGATCCGGCTGCCGTTACACTGGTATAGAACTGCTCCGAGCCGGGCTTCGACCAATCCAGCAGCAAAAATGCCCGGTCCACCGCCTGAAGCAGACCGTGCCGTTGAGGGTCGTTCTCGCCAAGCGTTTTGGCGGTATCCAGCATAGCGCGACCGGTATAATACAAATCGTCCGCAGCTTCATCCAGCCAGGCCAAATCCGCCTGCTTGAATTGGTGCTCTTGATCGGCCGGCACCCCTCCGCCTTCCAGACCAGACCAGAGACGGAAGCACAAATCCGCAGTCTCACCAGCGGCGTCCTTCGGCAAAAAAACCTCATGATGATTGGAATCTACACCCTGATAAGGCGATCCGTTCACATACAGAAGCGATTCGAAGCCGGAATTGTGATAATCTCCCGTTTTACCAAAATCAAACAGGCCGACCACCGTGCGCCCGCTCCAGGCATCAGGAATGTGCACCTGCCTGCGCAGCCATACGTACAGGTCCCGCCCTTTCCAGCGCTCCCCTTTCGTAATCGTGCTCCAGCTGCCTTCCGCCGGGGGCCGTGCGCCGTTTTGCTTCTCTTCATCGATCCTAAAGGACCAGTCGTTCAATCCGATTGCATCGCGATACCGGTATGGGCTAAGCTCCTTTAAGCGTTGTGTTAGCTTCTCTATGGTCCAGAACATCACTGATTTCCTTCCCTTCAATAATTATCGTCTCGTTTGGCAAGCCCGATCGGCAGGAAGCTTTGCAGGCACGCCCACGAATGATTCGAAAAACCTGTGCTCCGTTCGCACGCCACTTAAAACGAGCAGGCTAACCGCCAAGGTGCTGCTGCGGTTAGCCGTCTTCGTTCCCGTCTATTTGTCTTTGCCCAAAATTTGATTCGAGCTCTTGATAAACTGGCCGATCACGTCGTCCGCCGTTCCTTGGCCAAAGGAAATTTGTTCGCTGGACGTTTTGAAGTTTTTGTCTACTTCCGCGAAGCCTTGCGGATATGGCGGATCAATATCGCTCGAATGCTTGGATACCGTATCGACAAAGCTGAAAATCATTTGATCCGTTTCCGAAAGCGATGCCTTCAGTTGATCCCGGATTTGGGAATTCACCGGCACGCCCCGCTCGGAGCCAAGAATCTTGGCCGCATCCGGATCGTTAGCAAAGAAATCAATCACCATCGCCACTTCCTTCGGATGCGCCGATTTGGCATAGCCGGAAATGAACATGCTCGGCTTCAAATACTCCCCGCTCTTTTTCTCGCCTTCCGAGTGCGGGATAACTTGAATTTTCAAGGTATCCTTTTGGTTTTTCAGCGCCTTCTGAAAGGCAATGATCTGATTGGACCAGGCAAAATCCATTCCGGCCGTCCCAAGCGCCAGCGGGCGGGTCTCCAGGGCGTTCGTCATGGCCGCGGTCACCTCCGGCGTCGTTACACCGCCGTTCTTCCGCAAATCCGCCCACATCTTGAACCAGGCTGTCATATCCTCCTTGGTCGCCCCCAGTTTACCGCCACTGAACAGCGATCTCCCGTTTTGACGGACCATAATTTCAAAAATATTAATCGTCCCGGAAATATCCGCGGAGCCGTAGTAGCCTTTACCCTTAGCCTGCGCTATTTTGGTGGCAATGTCGCTAAAATCCTTCCATGTCCAGCTTTCCTTCGGATCTTCAATCCCAAGCTCCTTGAAAACGGAGGAATTATAGACCACACCCGGCGCATTGACTCCCAACGTGATGGCATAGAGCTTATTGTCAACGGAGCCGGCTTTGATCATGCTCTGGTCATGCGTGCTTGTCTGCAGAACCTTGCTCTCTACATAAGGGCTCAAATCCAGCAGCGCGCCGCGTTTCGCATAGTCCGTGAGGAACGCATAGTCCATTTGAATCAAATCCGGGGCATTCGCTCCGGCAACCTGGGTAGAAAGCTTGTCGAAGTAACCGTCCCAGCCGGAATATTCCGGCTTGATCTTGATTTCAGGATGCTTCTGCTCAAACAATTGCAGAGCCTTCGCCGTCAAATCGTGACGGGTTTGCGACCCCCACCAGGTCATACGAAGCTCTACCTTTGAACCGCTGCTTCCACTACCGCTGCCACTGCCTCCGGCAGCCGTTTGTTTATCACTCTTCGCTCCGCCGGCCGAGCAGCCGCTAATTGCCAGAGCAAGAGAAACAGCCGCGAGGGCTAAAGCTTTTTTTTTCACTGTGGTATCCCCTTTTCAGTGTGAAATGAAATCGCTTACAGGAATTATTGTAATTCATTTGGTTTTTTCCGAGAATGAAGAAAAGTAAGATAAACCTTAAGAAAAGTAATTTCCCCGGCCGCTTCAGCAAAGCGGATATTTTTTCGACCGCTCTGCTTCTGCTTTCGCCACTATCAAAAATAAATCCAAAATACAAATTATCTTGTATTCTGGATTTATCGTATAAAAGCTACCCTGATTTGAATGATGAACTTCATCGCCCTTCCATGTAGCTCATCGCCTATCTCCTATACGGTGTACCATGTAATTCCGCAAACCGCTCCATTGTTCCGTCAAACGGAAACCCCCGATCCCGGACCCGATCCTGCAAACGCTCCAATTCCACACGCGCTCTCCGAATAAGCTCCTCGGGATAGGAGAAAATAACGCTGTTGGCGGCGAATTCATCTTCATCTACAACCTGCCACTGTCCATTCCTGTAGACCAGATCCAGGTCTAAGTCGATGAAGGCTACCTTATTGTCCTTCATGGTTGCCGGCTCATTAATATTGCAGTAATACCGGCACGGCTTCCCGTCCATCACGTCGGCACTGACAGTAAACCAGGCGTCGAACGGAAACAGCTCGATCGTCTGATGCTCGACTGTAAACGTCTTTCCTTTTGTATGATGGCGCAGCTTCCGGCCCCGTTCCCCAAGCACAACGATATAGGTATCCGTTTTCTCCAGAAGTGTGGTGCTCCATTCGTAGTGCGGACGTCTGCCGTATTTTAACGCTTGTATGGTAATGAGCTGCTGATTCATAGCCGCACTCTCCTGTAGATGTGTTGATACCTATTATAACAGGTGAGGGAACAAATTTAACATTCCGAAGGAATTCCCAATCAGGTAGAAAATAAGGCCCTCCGCTCCTTCCGTATCCGTTCAAAAAGGACTGCATAAAACGCGACTCAGAGTCGCATAGGGATACTGCCAGCTTTTTTAACTTACAAATATTTGAATCGGTTATTGGCAAGTACAGTTAACAAGAAAAACGGCCACATGGCCGTTTTTCTCTGTGGATGATCTCTTAATGACGCCGTTATTTTAACCGAAGGCTATCCGTCAATGAATCCTTTCTTCAGCAGCATCCGGTATAAAAGCACGGTCATCTCAGCGCGAGTCAAGGACTGCCTCGGGCGCAATTCATTCCCGTAACCATTCACCAAGCCCGCCTTAATGGCGGTTTGTACCGAATCGCTAGCCCAGCCGCCAATTTGACTGCTGTCTGAGTAGACCGTTACGTCCACAGGCTCCCCGGTACCGGTTGTTACTGAAGCGGCATCCATGAATTGCATGGCACGGACCAGGGTTACAATGGCTTCCTGGCGTGATACTTCCCGATTCGGTTCAAACACTCCGCCCTCGAAGCCGTCCATCATCCCGTATGCTTTCACGGAGGCGACCGCACCGCTGTACCAGCTCGAGGCGCTTACGTCCTGAAAGCCTGCACCAGCTCCGCTCTCCGGCAAGCCGAGTGCTCTTGCAAGCAGCGCGGCCAGCTCCGCACGGGTAATGGCAGCTTCCGGCGCGAAGCGGCTTTTATCCACACCCTGCACAATCATTCTGCGATTCAGGCTGCCAATTTCAGATGCAGCCCAGTGTCCTTGAAGATCAATCAAATTAGAAGCTTTAGAGACGAGCGCATAGGCGCTATTCGTGAGACTGCGAATGACGGCGGCCTGACGTCCCTCGGTCTGAATAAATTCCGTCGGCACTGGGCGAACTCCCTGCTTCGGATTCCACACCACAGCTGTTGAAGCTGTACCGGCCCATTCCGCCGGCAAGTAAATGACCCGTTCCACATAACGGCCAAAGGTAGAGATTTCTTTCTTCTGCCCTTGATGCACCGCATACACTTCAAAATACACCGGTTCCCCAATCAGCCGGAAGCCGTCCTGCAGCGCTGCATCCTGCAAACCGGGTGTTCCTTCGTTATGCTCTTCATATCTAATGGTGATTTGAACCTCCGAGCCCTGCCAATCGGATTCCAGATTCACGATGTCGGCCAGCGGCAGGCGATATTGGCCTTGTCGGACTTCCAGCGTAATCACCGCTTCCTTCTCGGCAAGGGGCTTGATCGCTTCGCCAGGAAGCCGCAGATTAACCTGGGCCGCCTCATCCTGAACCGAAATTCGCAGGCTCTTGTCCGTCAAATCAGACAGGGAGCCGAGCACCTTTTGCAGTGTACCGATATCCAGCACGGCATCGATAGACTTCACTTTATTGGCATCCGTTTGAAGGGAGGCAATTCCGCCTACCTCTGTACCGTTTATCCAAATCTGAAGCGATTGGCCCAATGACGGCTGGCTTGGAGAGCTTGAAGACCCTGATGAACCGGAGGAATCAGAATCGGAATCAGAGTCCGCCGCTACACGAAATACATTCAGCGTATATGTCTTCACCGAACCGTCCTGTGCCTGAACACGGACCTCAAACACATTTTTGCCCATTGCAAGAGAATAATCGTCCGTGACCGAACCGCTGGCTACCTGCAGCCCGTTCACATACATCACGGCGTAAGCATCCGGGGCAGTCAGCAGCATGTTCAGCCCATAAACCGAATCCGCCACATTCACCGTGTAAAGCGCTGTTTCCGGGGCAAAATCAAGCCTTATTGTCCCGCCCAATCCTGTAAGCTGCCAGCCAGCCAAGCTTGCGTTGCTGCTTAGCGGAACAATGTTGCTGATTTCGATGAGGCTGACGTTGGTATTCCCTGCAGTATCCCGGACATACACGGAGTAAATTCCATTCTCCTGAACCGTAAACGAGCTCGTAATCTCCGTCCCTTGCGTGTCGAAATACGAGATAGGCCGGCTTCCAGCAGCCCACTTCACGGATGCGACACGATTAAATTCGCCATAAACCGATGACGTTACAGTAACCGTCACACCTCCGAAGGTTGGGACAGCAGGCGATGCCTCCAATTCGATCAACGGCGGTTGATCGTAGGTAAACGTAATATTCACCGTTTGATCGAGCGTCAACCCGCTCATTTCCTCTTTGGCGGAGTATGTCACATTCTCAGCCGTTGTATTGCTCACCGAGAAAGCGGCAATACCATCCGCACCGGTGAATCCGTAAACCTGGTCGATAACCGATCGTCCGCCATTCGCCTGAAGCGTCACCTGTTTACCGGCCAGCGAGTGATTATAAGCATCATTCAGCTTTACATAAATGGAGGCTTTACTGCTGC
This sequence comes from Paenibacillus sp. y28, assembly GCF_037137075.1. Lineage (NCBI taxonomy): Bacteria > Bacillati > Bacillota > Bacilli > Caryophanales > Paenibacillaceae > Paenibacillus > Paenibacillus sp. y28. The sequence goes on along the minus strand of NZ_JBBBNV010000042.1, from coordinate 1,368 downwards.
CGTCCGCCCGTACAACCAAATCGCTTGCGGTCACGGTAGAATGGGATGCGCTCATTCCGCCGGGCAAGAATTGTACACTGGCCGTTGAAATGACTGCGCTCCCGTATACGCTGGCACTGACCGTGGCCAAGCCTAATGTCGTGGAGGCCGTCAGCATCGCCGTGTACGTGCCGTTATTGTTATCCGATACGCCGCTAACGGTGCCCAGCGTCGTCGTAATCCCGACCGTCGCACCGCCTGTCGTCAGCGCATTGCCATGTGCGTCCTTCAGCTTCACCGTTACTGTCGTCTGGCTTGTGCCGTCTGCAGTCAAGGATGCAGCGTCCACCTCGACCGTACTGCTCGCCGCAGACGCTGCTCCCGGCACAAACTGCACGATCGCTGTCGACGTCAGCGCGGTCCCGCCAAGCGTGGCGCTTACCGTGGCGGCTCCCGCTGTCGCCGGAGCCGTCAGCGTCGCCGTGTACGTGCCGTTGTTGTTATCCGTGACGCCGCTAACGGTGCCTGACGTCGTCGCAATCCCGACCGTCACGCCGCCTGACGTCAGCGCATTGCCCTGCGCGTCCTTCAGCTTCACCGTCACCGTCGTCTGGCTTGTACCGTCTGCGGTCAAGGACGCAGCGTCCACCTCGACCGTACTGCTCGCCGCAGACGCTGCTCCCGGCACGAACTGCACGATCGCCGTCGATGTCAGCGCGGTCCCGCCAAGCGTGGCGCTTACCGTGGCGGCTCCCGCTGTCGCCGGAGCCGTCAGCGTCGCCGTGTACGTGCCGTTGTTGTTATCCGTGACGCCGCTAACGGTGCCCAGCGTCGTCGTAATCCCGACCGTCGCACCGCCTGTCGTCAGCGCATTGCCATGTGCGTCCTTCAGCTTCACCGTTACTGTCGTCTGGCTTGTGCCGTCTGCAGTCAAGGATGCATCGTCCACCTCGACCGTACTGCTCGCCGCAGACGCCGCGCCAGGCACGAACTGCACGATCGCCGTCGACGCCAGCGCGGTCCCGCCAAGCGTGGCGCTTACCGTGGCGGCTCCCGCTGTCGCCGGAGCCGTCAGCGTCGCCGTGTACGTGCCGTTGTTGTTATCCGTGACGCCGCTAACGGTGCCCAGCGTCGATGTAATCCCGACCGTCACGCCGCCTGACGTCAGCGCATTGCCCTGCGCGTCCTTCAGCTTCACCGTCACCGTCGTCTGGCTTGTACCGTCTGCGGTCAAGGACGCAGCGTCCACCTCGACCGTACTGCTCGCCGCAGACGCTGCTCCCGGCACGAACTGCACGATCGCCGTCGACGCCAGCGCGGTCCCGCCAAGCGTGGCGCTTACCGTGGCGGCTCCCGCTGTCGCCGGAGCCGTCAGCGTCGCCGTGTACG
>NZ_JBBBNV010000041.1:0-24339 GCF_037137075.1 Paenibacillus sp. y28 | reverse complement strand
TCGCTACAGCTCGTTGAGCTTATTTTTTCACTGCAACATTCCACTCGCTGGCTTATCCTCAGGGTGCGGAATGTGAGATGAAAACTAAAACCTTGTTCAGAATTATTCGAAAACTATGCCACCGACTTTTTATGCAACGCTAGTGATCGGATTTAAAACTAAAAATTTACAATAAAAATCTCCTGCTATAAGACACCTAAGCCCGGTTAGGAGCCTGCTAAATGATGAACAAGCGGAAGCGGCGCTGCCCCTTCTGATTTCCAGCACAAGGAAAGCGGCGCATCGGAATGATATCCCGGCGCCATCAAGTAGGAAAGCGTCCAATCTGCGGAAAGATTTGGCGAGGTGATAGAAACACTGGGTTCCCTGCCTTCAGCTCCTTCCCGGTAATCAACCGCTGCTCCTAAGCTCTCCGCAAAAAAACGCAACGGCACGTATGTCTTGTTGTTGTAGTTCAATATGCCGGTCCCTTCCGGCAGGCGCTGCTCAGCTTGATTGACGGATACCTTCATCGGAAATATAATCGCCTGGACCGCCTCAGAGGCGGAGGCTGCAGCCGCACAGGATACCAGAATACCCGCCATCACTCCTGAAACAAACCATCTTTTTTTCATTTGGATACCTGCCCTTCTTCATCATTCATCATTCATCATTCATCATTCACCTTCGTCATCCGGTTATCTGTGTTGCTTAAAGCTATCGGCTGCAAGTTCATAACAGTTCCTATACCGCGGAAAATACCGCCTCCCGGTCTCAAGCGCTTCGGATAAATACCCGGCTAACCGCCGCCTTTTTCAGTCCTCCTCTGTCTCCCTCCGGTCCACCTCGAAGGTTTCCATCCAGTATTTCGCACGGAAGGCAATCAAATCGGCCATGCGTGCACGCTGCATCCCCCTCCTTCCGGTTCGTTAAAAATCATTGCCCGCCTGCAACATTTCAATGGCAAACAAAAGAGCTTCCCGCATCCGCGCATTCTGTTCAAGCTCTAGAGCCGCAATGAGCGAAGGCAGCATAATGAAATAGATCTTTATAGAGATATATCGGCTTTCAGGAAGATGTATTTTACATTTTTTAACATAAAATCCGTAGATCTCTATGGTCTTGCACCATTCTCAGTCGATCAAAATGAAACAATCCCCCCTGAATTTGAAGGTGTTCCCCCATATTTGCATCTTGAAATCAAGGTAGAATGAAAGCGCTGTCTAAGATATCATCCGCAATGGCAGCCGATTTGGCGGGAAGCAGCTTTAGCTCCACTCGCTTTCCCGACGCTCCGTTTTCTCCGGCCTCCGGCCCCCACCCTCCCCTTATTACAGCTGACCAAAGCAAATAAAATGTTTAACCATAAGGAGGAAACGATGCATGAAACGGACAATACCTGTACTTCTGCTTGTTATTCTGATGCTGATGCTGCTGCTGGGAGCCTGCTCATCTGGAGCAAAAGAAGCCTCAACCAGCCCGAACGCCAAAAAAGCGCTGTTTGTCGGCGGCGGGAATGGAGACCCATTCTTGATACAGCGGCTGAAAACGTTAGGCTTTGAGGTCAACGCAAAGGCTGACAGTGAAGTCACGGCCGAGGATGCCAAAAACGCAGGGCTGATTTACATCAGCTATACAGCCAAAGCGACCCAAATCGGCACCAAGCTCGCTGCCGCGACGGCCCCGATTATTTATTCCAATGCCAAAGCTGCAGTTGTGCATAACCTGCTCAAAAGCGAGGACCAGGCGGGCACCTTCGTGCATGAGAATGGCCTGAAATCCATTGACATTGTCGATAAAAAGCACCCGATTGCCGACGGCTTCAGCGGGAACGTCGAAGTATTCAGCAAAATCGGGAACTCAAGCTTTGCCACACCGACCATCAAGGCAACTATCGTCGCTTCTGCACCGGGTGAACCAGGCAAGGGCACCATTATTGCCTTCGAAAAAGGCACGGCCGATACCAACGGCAAACCGCTGCCGGCCCGGCAGGTATTCTACTACGTGTTTCATGATTCCGAAACAAAAATCAATGAGAACGGCTGGAAGCTGTTCGACGCTATGGTCAAGTGGGCAGCCTCATAATTTGATTTTAAACAAGGCAAGAGCTGCGTTGATGTCCGGTCGACTACAAGCTCCTGCCTTTTTTCGTACCAAATTTCGTTTGGCCATGCTTTATGTCGACGAGCTGTACCTGCCTGCTCCCCGTTTTTTTGTTTTTCGTTCTGCGCTTGCCTGCCTGCAGCTACCTCTTCTCCGCTCTCCCGCTGTGCACACCGCAGCAGGCGGCTGGAATACCGTCCGCGAGCCACACCTCATTGCCGGCGTAATAAAATTGAACCCCTGCGGCACTCGCTTACTCCGTATCGACGCTAAGAATAACAAGCTCGCCCCGGCGCTGCCCGGAAAGGGTGGCGAAATCCAGCCCTAATCCGATTTCCACGGAGATTAAGCCCCCTTCACCGCTGCCAGCGGCTTGCATTTGGCTACAACACGCGCAAGACCTGCTCCGACCACGCTCTCCATAATTTGATCTACATCCTTATATGCCTGCGGCGATTCATCAATAATAGCTTCGAGCGACCGCTGGTTGACGACGATTTCCTCATCCGTCCCGACACGCATGGCCGAGGTAAATTGGTCCAGCGTAACGATCCGTTTCGTCGCGCTGCGGGAACGGATACGGCCCGCGCCGTGACAGATGGAGTGGAAATTCGCAGCCCCGCCTTGACTGCCAACCATAATGTAGGAGGCCGTGCCCATCGAGCCGGGAATCAGCGCCGGGTGTCCAGTCTCAAGGTACGGAGCCGGGTTCCCTGCATGGCCTGCGGGCAAGGAGCGAGTAGCTCCTTTGCGGTGGACAAAATACGACCTGCCCTCATGCTCCTCCTCCCAGGCGTAATTGTGCATCAAATCATACAGTGTCTTCATCTCGAACTTGGAGCCGAACACGTCCCGCCCGGCTTCACGCACCGCATAAGCGATCAGGTGCCGGTTCACGACGGCATAGTTCAGCGCCGAATACATCAGGTTTACATATTCCTGCGCCACCGGATGAGACAGCGGGGCAAACAGCAGCTTCGGATCGGCGGTTCCGACCCCGGCGCTGCGCATCATTTTGGCCATATCGCTGCCGCAGTACTGGCTTACCGATCCGCCCCAGGCTCTGGAGCCGGAATGAATCATGACCACCACCTGGCCGTCCGACAGCCCCCAGGCTTCGGCTATCGCGCGGTTCTCCTCCGGAATTTCCAGCGCCTGAATCTCGGCAAAATGGTTGCCGTTCCCAAGTGTGCCGAGTTGCCGATGCGATCGGTGCCAGACCCGGTCGGGAAATTTGTTCAACGCTTCTTCGTTGAGATGGAACTTGCTGCTCTCTACGTGGGTGAGCGACGTTGCATTCCGCGGTGTGTATCCGTCGGGAATATACTTCTTGGGCAGTCCGTGCAGCCCTTTTGTAACGACATGCTCCAGCCGGATGTCCGAGAAATAACCCCGGGCATGATCCTCCACCGGCAAATATTTCTCAATCGCCTTCACCAGCTTGCGGCGCAGCTTCACGTCCTTCAGGTCATCCGCCCGCAGGTTCGTCACGTGAACCCGCATTCCGCAGCCGATATCGCTGCCGACGATAGAAGGGGATACATAGCCGTCATGACTGTTCCACACGGCGGTCGTGCCGATGCAGGTTCCAACCCCCACATGCACATCCGGGGTATAGCTCATGTACACCTGATTCGGAATTTGCAAATTGTTATTCGCCATTTCAAACACTTTATAATCCAGCTGGTGGAACAGCTCATGTCCCGCATACACATGTACTTCTCCCGCGGGCAGCTTCACCGTCCGGTAATAATTTTCGTCCATAATATACATAACCCTTTCGTTCTTCAAAATTTGACAATGAACGGCCCGGAATTGTCCCTCTAACGGAACCGTTCATTCTATTTGCCTCCCGCTCCGGGATGGTTTCAAGCACAACAAAAACAGCCACAGACGACGTATCGTCCGTGGCTGTTCCCGCTGCAAGCAGCCTGCTGACGCTTTGCGGCTGCGGCCGGAGAAATTCTCCCTCCTCCCGCGTACAACAAAGCATCCGCCGGGCCTATGTCACAGCTCCCGCAGAGACCGAAGTCATCTCATATAATCCAGGTTGGTTTTGACTGCATCTGTTCAACAATGTCATGCTCATCGGCCTCCCTTCCATAATTTAGATTTATCTTAACGGGTTTACCAGTTGAGGTCAATAGGCGGCAGGCGGAAAAAATAACTATAACCGATTGCCACCCGGCTCCGAATCCGCCGTTTTCTCCCCGGCTTTCTTGTCTGCTGCGCCTCGAACCGGCAAATGCATCGCAATCACTGTCCCCCAGCCGAGCTTACTGTAAATCTTCAAGCCTTCTTCCATCTGATAAGCCAGCCGAATCCGCTTGTGGGTATTGGCCAGCCCGATATGCCCTCTTCCTTCATCCTCCGATTGTATCCGCCGCCGGATCTCCTCCAGCCGTCCCCGGCTCATTCCTGTCCCGTTATCGATGACGGCAATCCGGATATACTCCGGGAAGCGCAAAATTTTGATTTTAATCCGGCTTGTTCCCGGCATATTCATACCGCGGATACCGTGCTGAATACAATTTTCCAGCAGCGGCTGCAGCAGCAGCTTAATGACCCCGGCCTCCTCCAGCTCCTCCGCTTCAACCTGCCAATCCACCTGAAAGCGCTCCTGATAACGGACCTTCTGCAGCCGGATATAGCTTTGCGCGTTCTCTATTTCTTTGGACAGAGGCACCATTTCGCCCGGAGTGTGGAGCGAGTATTTCAGCAGGCCGGACAAATGCTCCAGCATGCGGTTCGCCTCATTCGGCTTCCCTGTCAGTCCCAGCACCTTCCAGTAGATCGTCTCCAGCGTATTGAACAGAAAGTGCGGGTTGATTTGGGCCTGCAGCGCCAGCAGCTCCGCGGTTTGAAGCTTATATTTTTTCTCCGTCAGCTGCATCGTCAAATAATGGCGTTCGATAAAATTCGCAATAATTTTCCGGGCGATGTACCCGTATTCATCCGTTCGGTCCGAGGCTGCTGCCGATGGCAGCGGGAAACCCTGCTCCGCGTGCTGGATGACGGCAATGATGCTGCGGATATGTCTGACGTTGCGGCGGGTCAAAATATACGTGACTACAAGCCCCAGTGCAAAGGACAGCAGCACTACCCAAACCGTCATGGCGCTGAGCCGGAACGGAATTTGGTTCAGGGAATCCCTCGGTGTTACCGACAAGTACCTCCAGCCGGATTTGGCTGCTGTCTGGGAGACGAAATACGAGGTTCCGCCGCTGCTCCAGTTGAAGGAGCCCGCTTCCGCCGGAATTTGCCCAGCCTCCAAAGGAGCGGTGCCTTCCTCCGTATGGCTGGCCAGCACCACCCGCCCCGCTTCATCCAGCACAAAAAGCCGCTGATTGGGTAATGTCACCAGGTTGTCCAGCAGCTTTTCCATGTAATCGGTGTACACATTAAGCACGATAACGCCGCTGGGCCGGCTCTGTACGGTGGACACCAGATTTTTGTACAGCGTCGTCACTCTGTATGGGGCTTCAAACGAATAACGCCGCACCTGCCGGGACTCCGCCCATACCCCGGTCCGATCGGCATGCCGCTCGAAGCTGTCCTTCCAGTCCGTATCATGAAAATCGCTCAGCTGCGCCAGTCCTGCCCCGCTTGTCAGGAAATGGCCGTGTCCATTATTGACGTATACATACACCGACTCCAAATAAGGCTTCGCATTGGCCGGACCGGTCATAAAGTTCTGAATCGTCTTCATAAGCCGCAAGTTTTCGAGCGTCAGCGTTTGTGTCCGCATGACCTCCTCCAGCCGGTACAGCACATCGGCATTGCCCAGGCTTACGTTCAAGGCTTCGATTTCGTTCATCAGCAGCTCCATGCTGCGGTCCACCTGATTGAACAGCGTCATATTATTGCGGCTGATTTCCCCTTGAATGTACTGCTTCGTCACCACGATGGACAAGGTGCCGAGCATAAGGACCGGGATCAGCAGCGGAAACAGAAACAGCAGCATATTTTTGACAAAAAAGCGGGTCCTCATTCCGCCGCCCTTCCAAGCCCGGCTTCATCCGCCTCCAGGCGGGAAGCGGCCTCACGGCCGCTGCGGAATTCGCGCGGACTCACGCCATAATATTTTTTGAAGGTGCGGGTGAAGTTTTTGGGATAGCTGTAGCCGACCAGCTCGCTGATTTCGAACGTCTTGTAACGGATATCCCTCAGCAGCTCGGCCGCCTTCGCCATTCGGATGTCGACGACGTAATCCGAGAAGTTTTGCCCCGTTTTTTGCTTGAAATACTTGCTGATATAATCCGGGTTCATTCGCACGAGCGCAGCCGCCTGCTCCAGCCCGGCATTCCGGTAGTTTTGCTCCACATAGCTCTTGATGGCGGCAATAATTTTTTCATCAAAGGATGCCTGCCCGCCGCCCTCTCCCCCGGCCGAATCCGGGGCAGTCTTGTCCAGCTCCAGCTTCAACCGGGTGAATTCCTCCACCAGCTCGTCATAATGGGTCGGCTTGACGATATAGCTTTTGACATCATAAGCCAGCGCCTGCTTGGCATACTCGAAATCCTTGTGGCCGCTGAGGAACAGTATTTTGATGCGGCTTCCGTTCTCGCGCAGCCTCCGGGCCAGCTCCAGTCCCGTCATGACAGGCATCGTCACATCACAGAGCAGAACATCCACCGGATGAGCCTCGATATACTCCAGCGCCTGCAGACCGTTCTCGAACGACCCGACGATGGTAAAGCCGATTTGGCCCCATGGAAAATATTGCGACAGCCCGCTGCGGATTTCCGCCTCATCGTCTACCAGCACAAGTTTGTACACTTGATTCTCAACCCCCAAGCTAAAGCCTCTAAATCAAAGTAATCCAATCGGATATAATTAATAAGATAAATGATTTTTCCCGACTTGTACAGTATGGACAAGCAAGCACTGCTCCGCGCAGGACCATCCACGTGCAGCAAGAAACAGGCCCGACATGGTCTGCTGTTTGCGCTGTGTACAGCTCTCAGCATGTGATGCGGCATCGCATGACGATGGTCAGTCACTGGCCGGCTGCCACCGTCCATAAAGCCCTTTCTACCGCTAAAACGCCGCACAGGACCCATAAATGACGGAAAATGAACCCTTTTGTCCGAAAAAATATCGTTTCGGATACCTAAACTAAAGCGCCATGCCTTTTTATTAGGAGCCGCACAGCGTATATTAAATCATCATATCGGATGGTACGAGGAGGAATTACTATGAAAAAACCAACTAAGATTATCGGCATGATATGCTCTATTGCCCTCATTGCCTCAGTTATCGGCTGCAGCGCAGGCAGCGGCAGTAATTCAGCGGCGGGGAACAAGACAGACCCGGCAGCCGCAAACAGCAAAGCCCTGGAAAATGTAACCCTGCGTTTTGCCTGGTGGGGCTCGGAAAACCGCCATATCGCTTTGCTGGAGGCCATTGAGCTGTACAAAAAGAAGCATCCCAACGTTAACATCGAAGCGGAATATGGCGGCTTCGACGGCTACTATCAGAAACTGGTCACCCAATTCGCCGGAGGAACAGCGCCTGACCTGACACCCTTGTCTGTAGATTGGATCGATGATATTGCAGTCAAGGGCCATCTTGTGCTCGACTTGAACTCGCAGAAGCAGAACCTGAATTTGAGCGCTTTTAATCAAGAGTTTCTGCAGAAATACACCGTCTTCGATCAGAAGCTGGTCGGTCTGCCGATGGGCGTCAACGGCATGGTCATCGCTTATAACAAAGAATTTTTCAAGAAATTCAATATTGCTGAGGATACGAAATGGGATTGGAAAACGATTCACGAAGTCGGCAAGCAGGTTCACCAGCAGGACCCGAGCTCGTACCTGCTCGCTCAATTGGACGTTCGCGGCTTCCTGCAGCCTTACGTTAGACAGCAGACTGGCAAACAGTGGATTAATGACGACAAAACGCTTGGCTTCGACCAGGCGGTGTTGACCGATGCGCTGACCTACTACAAGCAGCTGCTGGATGACGGCGTGCTCCAGCCCTTGAAGGAAAGCAGCCTGTACCCGGAGATTACCCAGAACGTCACCTGGCAAAAAGGCGATGTCGGGATGGTCTTCGGTCTTGCTTCGACCCTGACCAAGCTGAAGTCGTTTATCCCGCAGCTTGACGTCACGACGTATCCGATTCCGGCTGATGCCAAAACCTCCGGTGTGCTGGTCAACCCAAGCAATCCGCTGGCGATTAACAAAAGCTCGAAGCACCCGGAAGAAGCCGCCAAATTCGCCAGCTGGCTGCTCACCGACCCGGAAGCAGCCGTTATCCTGAAGGACGTATACAGCGTACCGCCCGTCGAATCGAACTCGCAGCTGCTCGTGGAGAAGAAGCTGATCGACCCGGTTGTTTCCAAGGCAGTCCGTCTGGCGCTGGCCAAGCCCGGCGATCCGGTCAACGGCATCAGCGGGAACCAGGAGCTGGCCAAGCTGACAGAGGATTATTTGCAGCAGGTCGGCTTCGGCAAGCTCACACCGGATAAAGCCGCCGAAGAGCTGATTTCGCGCATGACCGGCAAATTAAAGGACCTGAAATAACCGCTATGCGAAAACAGGTCGCCGGATTACTGTACATTAGCCCCTGGCTACTCGGCTTTCTCGTCCTGACACTGTATCCCTTTGGAGCATCCTTATATTATTCCTTCACGGATTACAGCATGGTTCGGGAACCGGGCTTTATCGGTTTCAAAAATTACGTCGAGATTGTTACCCGTGATCCCGACTTCTACAAATCCTTAAAGGCGACGGCATACTACGTGTTCATGGCTGTTCCCGCCAAGCTGATTTTCGCCCTGCTCGTAGCGATGGTGCTGAACCTTCCCCTCAAAGGCATCGGTTTGTTCCGCACAGTCTATTACCTGCCCTCTATTCTGGGGGGCAGCATCGCTGTATCCGTGCTGTGGAAATTTCTGTTTATGCGGGAGGGACTGGTTAACAGGGTGTTATCGTATGCCGCCGTGGAACCGATAGATTGGCTCGGCAATCCGAAGCTGGCCTTGTTTACGATATCGCTGCTCCCTGTCTGGGAGTTCGGCTCGTCGATGATTATTTTTTTGGCAGGACTAAAGCAGGTGCCCAAGGAGCTGTATGAGGCGGCTATCATGGACGGCTCCAGTCGGATAAGCACGTTTTTCCGGATTACGCTGCCGCTGCTGACACCCGTGATTTTGTTCAATCTGGTTATGCAAACGATCGGCGCCTTTCAGCAATTTACGTCCGCGTTCGTCATAACAGGCGGCGGGCCGGTGAAATCGACCTATTTATATGGAATGATGCTGTACGACAATGCCTTTCATTATTTCAAAATGGGCTATGCATCCGCACTGTCGTGGATTTTGTTTCTCATTATCCTGGCGTTCACCTTCCTGCTGCTGAAAAGCTCCAACCGCTGGGCGCACTATGAGGACGGAGGCGGAACAGCATGACAAACCGTGCGCAAATAACGACGTTCCTGCTGCTGTCGATATTCGGCATCATCTTTATTTACCCGCTGATTTGGCTTGTCGCGGCTTCCTTCAAGCCGAACCCGGAGGTGTTCTCCACCGTCGGGCTTATCCCGTCCGAATTCGTCTGGGATTCTTATTGGAAGGGCTGGAAGGGGATCGGCAAGAACGGCTTTAACACCTTTTTTGCCAACACCTTCACGATGGTTGTGCCGGTCGTGCTGTTCACCATCCTGTCGAGCACGCTCGTTGCCTACGGCTTTGCCCGGTTCGAATTCCCGTTTAAGAAGCTGCTGTTTGCTCTGATGCTGTCGACCCTGATGCTGCCGGATGCCGTCATTATGATTCCCAGATATATCCTGTTCAAACATTTCGGGTGGCTGAATACGTACCTCCCGTTCTACATTCCGGCGCTGCTTGCAGTTCATGCCTTCTTCATCTTTTTGCTTGTCCAGTTTTTTCGGGGCATCCCGCGGGATTTGGATGAAGCGGCTGTGATGGACGGGTGCGGGTCCTTCCGCATTTTGACGAGCGTGCTGATGCCTTTATCGGTTCCGGCTCTCATCTCGGCAGGCTTGTTTCAATTCATATGGACCTGGAATGAATTTTTCAATGCGCTCATTTACATTAACAGCGTGTCCAAATTTACCGTTTCGCTGGGGCTGCGCATGGCGCTGGACAATGAGGGGGCCGTCCATTGGAACCGGGTGATGGCTATGTCGGTTGTAACCATCCTGCCTTGTGTCGCGGTCTTTTTCGCGGCCCAGAAGTATTTTGTCGAAGGCATTTCAACCACCGGGTTAAAAGGATAATACGAAAAAGGAGGCAAACGATGAGCAGCAACCATTCAAAAGCCGGGAAACAGCCGAACGTCATCGTCTTTTTTACAGATCAGCAGCGCTGGGATACAACCGGAGTGCACGGCAACCCGCTGGGGCTTACCCCCCATTTTGATCAGCTGGCCCGGCAGGGCACACACATCGAGCATGCCTTTACGTGCCAGCCGGTATGCGGACCGGCCCGTTCCTCGCTGCAAACCGGCCTGTACGCCACGGCCACCGGCTGCTTCCGCAACGGGATTCCGCTGCGGACGGATCTCCCGACGCTGGCCCACTATTTCAACGGGGCCGGGTATGATACCGGCTATATCGGCAAATGGCATCTCGCTGTGACCCGGGACAAGCCGGTACCGGAGGAATTACGCGGGGGCTACAAATACTGGCTTGCCGCTGATGCGCTGGAGCATACCTCCGACGCCTATGATACCCTGCTGTACGATAACGACAATCAGCCCGTCAAGCTCCCCGGCTATCGTGTCGATGCTCTGACCGATGCTGCAGTACGGTTCATTGATGAACGGAAGGACCGCCCGTTCTTCTTGTTCCTTTCTTATCTGGAGCCGCACCATCAGAACCACCGGGATGATTACCCCGCCCCGGATGTGTACCGCGATACGTACACCGGCCGCTGGACACCGCCGGATCTCGCCGCACTGGGCGGCACGGCCCACCAGCAGCTTGGCGGCTATTACGGCATGGTGAAGCGCCTGGACGAGGCATTAGGCCGGATTCGTGATGCGCTCCGAAGCTTAAGCCTGACCGAGGAAACGATCATTTTATTTACCTCTGATCATGGCTCACATTTTAAAACACGTAATTCCGAATATAAACGCTCCTGCCACGAAAGCTCCATTCGCGTGCCTGCGGCGCTGTATGGCGGCCCGTTTACCGGCGGAGGACACATTCGGGAGCTTGTTAGCCTCGTTGACTTCGTCCCCACCCTGCTTCACGCAGCAGGTATCCCGCTTCCGGATTATTTGCAGGGGCGATCCATTTTGCCTCTGCTTCACGGACAGCGGGCCGACTGGCCGCAGGAGGTGTTCATCCAAATTAGCGAATCCCAGGTCGGACGCGCTGTACGGACACACCGCTGGAAGTACAGCGTTGCCTCCGACGGGCTCGATCCGGTACGGAATGCCTCCTCCAGGCAGTACAGCGAGCAATTCCTGTACGATTTGGCCGCAGATCCGTATGAGCTGACCAATCTTATCGGCTTTGTATCCCACCGCGGTGTAGCAGAGCAGCTGCGTAAAACACTGATCCGGCGTATCACCGAAGCCGGAGAGGCCGAGCCGGGCATCGAGCCGGCGCCGCCGGTGCAATCGGGACAGCGCAAGGTGGCCGAGTACGAGCTGTGGGAGTGAACTTCGCGGACAGCAGGACGACTTAAGCCTCCCCGGTCCAGCAGGACTCCCCTACTAACCAAGAAGCCCGCTCCACTCCGGCGGCTGCAGGCTTCTTCCTCTTTCTATACGACTGTTCGTTCCCGGCAGCCAATCTTAGGCCATGATGGCATTCAGCAACCGGCTTCCTTACGCCAGCCTTGCACTATCCCAACTACAGGTCAAGCCGCGCCCGCGCCCGGATTCATACTACACTCAGCTTCTTCATCATGTGGTCGACCAACCGCCGTCATGCAGCGAAACACCGCGCGCTGGGAGCTGCGCGTGCGGAAATATCCCGGCACGACCTGAATTCATTTCCCTACTCCACCGAAGCCCATACTACACCAGGTCCACGAGCGGATCATCAACCAGCCGCCGCCTTATTCAAATCGGTCCTTTAACACGGGGACCGTTCCCCGGCTCTTTCATAACGCTGGCGTTCATGTCACGTTATTTTACCTTGCTTTCATTTGGGGCGGTCACATCCCGCTTCCTGGCCCATATACTATAACATCATCTTCACAAAAGGAGTGCCGGGCATGGGAAGTAAAGCACGCAAGGTTGCTATTGTCGGTGTCGGTCATGTCGGGTCAAGCTGTGCTTACTCCCTTATCAATCAGTCGATTTGCGACGAAATTATGCTTATCGGACGTACTCCGGACCGCGCTTATGCCCAGGCGCTGGACTTGTCGCATTGTATGGATTTCGTTCATTCCCGCACCAAAATCTACACCGGCTCCTGTGAACAATGCACGGACATGGATATCGTCATCCTCTGCGCCGGCGCCAGCGTGCCGGGCAGCAAAAACCGGCTCGATCAGGCCGATTCGGCCTACGCCATCCATAAACCGCTGATCGGCCGCATTATGGATAGCGGATTCACCGGGATTTTCCTGACAGCCTCCAATCCTGTTGATGTTGTCACCTATATCGTCTGGAGGCTGTCCGGCTTGCCCCGCGGACAAGTGCTTGGCACCGGAACCTCTATCGACTCTTCCCGGCTCAAGACGCTGCTCTCCGAGGTGCTGCCCGTCGATCCCCGCAGTGTTCAGGGCTATGTACTTGGCGAGCACGGCGAGTCCCAATTCCCTGCCTGGTCACATGTCACCATCGGCGGCAAGCCTCTTATGGATATTTTGACCCAGCATCCTCAGCGCTTCGGGCATTTGAAGCTCGCTGAGATCGCCCACAAAACGAGGGACGCCGGATGGGAAATCTATTACCGTAAGGGCGCTACCCATTACGGCATCGGCAATGCGCTGGCTTACCTGGTCCGATCGATTCTGAATGATGATCATAAAATAATAGCCGTATCCGCTGTCCTTGACAACGAATACGGCCAAACTGACGTATGCGCCGGTGTACCGGCTATCATTACGAGGCAGGGGATCAAGGAGATTTTGGAGCTGAATCTGTCTCCTCCCGAGCAGGAGCAGTTTGCTTCCTCCTGCGCCATCATCCGCAGCGCTATCGGACGTATTGCATGGGAGCTGTAGCAGGAGCGGGATACATCCGCCTATCGGCTTCGTCCGGCCAGAGCCAAAGGACGGCCTGCAGCTGAACGCAGGCATATGCCGCCGTCCGCTTGATCGCGGCACTCTCCAGCACCGCACACGGTTCCCAGCGAAGGCATCATTTTCCCGCCGCGCGGTGTTTCGCTGCATGACGGCGGTCGGTCGACCACATCCAATCGCATCATCCATGCAGCTTTCTAAATCAGGAGCCCTTGACCGTGCCCGTCCGTTCAGCCAAAATTTTGAGATCAAGCCCCTTTAATGCGCCCTCAATCAACTCCGGCAGACGGTCCGGCGAGCAGCCGAAGCAGGGAATTCCGAAGGAGGACAGCCGCTTGGCTACGTTCTCGTCATAATCCGGGGTGCCCCGGTCGGATAATGCCAGCAGGCAGATGACCTTCACGCCCGCCTGATGCATCTCTTCCAGCCGCCGGAACATCTCCGATCGGTTGCCGCCCTCATACAGGTCGGAGACAAGAATGAACAGTGTTTTTTTCGGCTCGGTAACGAACTGCTCGCAATACGTAATCGACTTGTTAATGTCCGTTCCGCCCCCCAGCTGGATGCCAAACAGCATATCCACGGGATCATTGGCGCACTGCTCCGTTAAGTCCACCACCTCGGTATCGAACACGACAACTCTTGTATCCAAAGACGGCATGCTGGCAAAAATAGATCCGGCAATCGAAGCATAAATCACCGATCCGGCCATGGAGCCGCTTTGGTCAATATCGAGAATGACCGTCCATTCCTTGCTGCGCCGGGCCCGGTCATAGAAATATACCTTTTCTGGCACCAGCAGCCCCCGCTCCCGGTCATAATGCTTCAAATTTTTGCGGATGGTGGTGTTGAAATCCAGGCCGGACAAGGAAGGCAGCGGAGAATGCTGCCGCTTGTTCAGCGCTCCGGTTACAGCACGGCGCAGATCCTCGGACAGCCGCTTCATAATCTCGTCCACGACCGCTTTGACCAGCTGTCTGGCCGTATCCTTGGTTTTCTCGGGAATTCTCCCCTTCAAAGCCATCAGCGTAGACACCATCTGAATATCCGGCTTCACCTGCGACAGCAGCTCCGGCTCGAACAGCAGCTGCTTGAGGCCCTTGCGCTCAATCGCATCCGCCTGAATGACCGATACGATATCCGGCGGGAAGAAGGTGCGGATATCGCCCAGCCATTTTGCCAGCTTAGGGGCGGATGAACCGAGTCCCGCACCCTTGGCTCCTCCGCCGCCAGAGCTGCCGGAGCCGCCGGAGTAAGCGTCCGCAGCGCCTCCGGCTTCATCGTAGATGGAGGCCAGCGCATCATCGAGCAGCCTTGCTTCCTCGTCCAGCAGCGGACCGCCGCCGGAGCAGGAAGCCTGCAGCCTCTCCTCCGAGGCCGCGCCGAGAATCAGCCTCCAGCGTTTTACATGCTCCAAATGCTCCTGCTTGTCTGTCGTCATCGCTTATAAATCTCCGAAGTCGAAATCATTAAGCTCATCCAGCTTCTCCCTCTCTTCTTCACTGAGCGGCTTCTGCAGCACTTCGCCGGCTTCATCGGCGCCGCTGCCCCACACATCGCCAAGCAGCTCCGCGAGAGCCGCCTTTTCCCTCGGCTCGAACGTACCGAAGGCCCGGCGCAGAAATACAAGCGACCGGTGAAATGGTGCCTGCTCCAGCGATTGGATATAGTCGTCAAGCTGCTGCCAGAGAAACGGGCGCGACAGCAGCACATACCGGTTGCGCTGGGCCAGACCCTCAAACCAGCCTGCGCCAACATCAGCCGGAATCCCGGGCGACAGCCGCCGGGAGATTTCCTGTGCGCAGCGTTCCTCTCCGACCAAATTGCGCTCTAACAATATGGTAAAAGCAAACCCGGACAGCTTGGCGTTCCGGTCATCCCGGGTTGCCAGCTCCTCCAGCTTATTCAGCCATAACGCCTCATTGACGAAATCATAATGCTCCTGTGCAATGAGATTCAGCACATTCATCGTGCCGATTAGGCTTTTAGCCGCATCGTCATTACACGCTGCGGCATCATTAAGCAGCAGCGCCCCGCGCAAAAACAACTGCTGCAGAAGCGGAATCAGCGAGCCGGTATCCATTTTGCGGAGAGATCCGTAATTCAACAGGACGGACAATTCATGCGCCGCCGCCGCAATTTGATCAAGATTCCCCGCATCCACCGCAAGCTCCTGCAGCGATGCTCTCGCCTGCTCCATCACCTGGGGAAGACCGCAGTCGCAAGCGATGCGAATCAGCCGGGACGCTTCTGCAATATCGCTGCACTGCTGAAGCCGTTCGTGCAGGACATAAGCCACCGCAAGCTCCAGCGTTTCTCCCTTAAGCGTGGATTCCACGGCTTCGATTTCGGCTTCCGGTGTCCACTGCAGCACCCAATGCTCCGCCCAGGAGGCATCCTTCTGGCCGATGTGCTGCGCTTTGGCGAAGCTGATGCCAAGCACCTCCAGCCGGTGCAGCAGAATGGACCGGTTCAAGTCCAAGTAAGCCGCTTCCTCCGATTTGACCCGGCGGTTTTCCCGCAAATCCAGCTCTAGGGATGCCGCCACTGCTGTTTTATATTTATCCAGCTTCAGCCGCTTCAGCTCCCGGTTCAGGTCATCCTGAATCGGGGTCTGGCTGACTCCCTCCGGCAAGCTGCCGATGGCCGTGCCGATGTCTACCCGCGCCAGCGCTTCCGCAATGACCGGCAGCTCCCCGTAGCCGAGGCAGACTGTCGCCGCATCGCGCAGGTCCCGCCATGTCGGCCGGCTGCCCCCGTGCAGGGAAGCCAGCGCCTCAGCCAGTCTCACAGCTTCTATAACCGAGGCTGTGGACCGGTGTGTCCCGTGCTCCCGGAGCCGGGACGCCACATGGGACAAATACAAGGACGGCAGCTTATGGAGCTCCTCCTGCTGCAGGCACTGCCAGAACAATTCGTAATACGCCGGCGCCTGGTTTCCCGCACCGTATCCGGAATGGCTCGACAGCTTGTAATAGGAGTAAGGCATCAGGGTCAGCTTTGTTTTCCGGCGCGGCAGGCAGGCTAGCTCGGTATCCGTCATGGCCGGCAGTCTGAAATCGATTGCTGAAGCATGATGGGCGCCGGTTACAACAACGATGCGGTCCGGCGCATGTCCGGCAGCGATTTGCTCTTGAATTTTA
The DNA here is from genome assembly GCF_037137075.1 of Paenibacillus sp. y28. Classification (NCBI taxonomy): domain Bacteria; kingdom Bacillati; phylum Bacillota; class Bacilli; order Caryophanales; family Paenibacillaceae; genus Paenibacillus; species Paenibacillus sp. y28. Next base: position 7,944 of record NZ_JBBBNV010000041.1, on the reverse strand, counting down.
CGCCGCATATAGGCTTCGCGGATTTCATTGTAGGCAGCTTCACCGGGGACATGCCGCCACTCCTCCGCCTCTGTCATCTCCCGCCAACGGACCGAGAACTCGCCGACAGCCTGCCGGTACGCCTCCTTCTCCAAGCTGTGCTCGAAGGAACGCTCCCAGTACGCTTCATAGTCCGGCTCCCCGGCCAGGTGCGCGACTTGCTCGTAAAGCTCGTGCCGGGATCTGTAGTAGTTACGGCGTTTGTCGGTCTGGTCCTCCCATGCAGCTTCGTCACCTGCCCCGCCAGCCTCCTGCGAATCGGCTGCACCCGTCGGTTCCTCTTCCTTCACAAGCTCCCGGGGCGTCGCCTCATCCGGTCTCCGCTCGGCATCCGCCGCAGCTCCTGGCTTGCCGTCTCCAGAGCCCCCATCATCCGCCTTCACATGGCGGCGCTGCTCATAAAGCGCAAGCGCCACATCTGACGGAAGGTCGATGAATTCAGCATGAGCTCCGAGACGATGCGCCCATTGGAAGGCTTGATATTCCGGGGAATAATCCGCATACGGATACAATAATGTCCGAACCGGCAGTTCATCCGTATAGGCCAGAATCGCGACAGGAGGAATAACCCCGCGCGAGGTCAGCTGGGCGATGAATACACCTGCATCATCCGGCCCCTCAATCAGCACCGCCGTCGGCTTCTTCTCCTCCAGAAAGGCCAGCAAATGATAAGCCCCTCCGGGAGACAGATGCCGGATGCCGAACACGTGGACCTCACCGCCGCCAATCACCCGTTCATCTCCGAGCAAGCGTTGTACAGGCTCCGCCATTCCGATCCCCGCTTCTTCATCACATTTTCCAAATACTCTTTCCAAACGAGACGATCCTTCTCTTCATCCTTAACAATGGCTCCCTGCAAACCGGCCGCAATATCCTGATCCTGAATACGGCCGCTGCCGAAGCTTGCCGCCAGCGCCATGCTTCCGGTGAGCAAAGAAATAGCTTCCGCGGTAGAGATAACACCGCTTGGCGATTTCACCTTTCCTTTGCCGTCCAGCGTTGTGCCGCTGCGCAGCTCCCGGAATACCGTAACGACCTTGCGCACGGCTTCCTCTTCCGGAAGCTCCGCCTGCAGCTCGTAATTGGCGGAGATTTCTCCCACCCGCTTCTGCACAATATCAACCTCGGTCTCAATGTCCGACGGGGCGGGCAAGACAATCATATTGAAACGGCGCTTCAAAGCGGCCGACATTTCGTTCACGCCGCGATCCCGCGTATTCGCCGTAGCGATAATCGAGAAGCCGCGCGATGCGGACAGCTCCCGTCCGAGCTCGGGAATCGAGATGGTTTTCTCGGACAATATGGAAATCAGTGCATCCTGCACCTCCGAGGCGCAGCGCGAGATTTCCTCGAACCGGGCGATTCCCCCAATTTCCATCGCTTTATAAATCGGGCTTTTCACTAAAGCCTGATCGGAAGGTCCTTGGGCAAGCAGCATCGCATAGTTCCAGGAATACCGGATATGCTCCTCGGTCGTTCCGGCTGTGCCTTGAATGACCTTCGACGAATCGCCATGAATGGCCGCGGTCAAGTTTTCAGAAAGCCACGATTTCGCCGTCCCCGGCTCGCCAATCAGCATCAAAGCCCGATCCGTCAGCAATGTGGCAATCGCCATCTCCACAAGCCGTTTATTGCCGATATATTTCGGCGTAATGACCGTCCGCCCGGCCTTGCCGCCCGTCAAAAACGTCAGTACCGCCCTGGGAGAAAGCTGCCAGCCTGTAGGACGGGTGTCCTGATCGGCCTTTTTGAGCGCAGCGATTTCTTCCTCATAGAGGCGTTCCGCCGGTAATCTTAAAATAGTTTGTTTTTCATCCAGTCCCATAGTCCTGTTCCTTCCTTCTCCACATTTTGTTCGGCATCGTCAGCATTCAAGCCCAGCTCAGCCGGGCGATTCCGAAGCTCACGTATCGCTTCCAGCAGATGGGTCCTTAGGGTGCTCTTAAAAGGAAACACTTCGGCCAGCTGCTCCAGGCGCTCCACGTAGCTGCCCGGCATCATCAGCAGCACCGCCCGATGCGCCTGATCCAGGTACATATAGATGTTCGGACGGTCCGTAAGCTTTTGCAGGCACAGCATTACAAGATCAGGGGCCTCCGGGTGCTTCATCTGAAACAGAGCGAGCAGCATATGTACGGTTGAGTGGGAAGTATAGTCGGGGGCGTTCTTAACCCGGTTCGTCAAATAAAAAACAGCCCGTTTATCCTCCGGCTGCGCAAACGCGCAAACCAGCTCCCGATCGTCCCGCTTCATGAATACGTCCAGCCAACGGGGATCCCAGGTTTGCCGCCAGTCGGGTGCATAAGTCCGGCCTTCATGAAGCACTTGCTCTCTAACCGAGGGAGTCAAGTCCTGGATCGCCCGCAGCAGCTCATAAGCAACCGGAGAACGCCTGCTCAGCAAAGCAGGAGCATATCTGTCATACACTTCCTCCGGAGACAGCGTACGGACGGCGGCACGGAAGTTGAAAATAAAAAATGTCCGGTTATGGGCATCATACAGCCCATGAAGCCTGGCGGCAAACCATTCCTCCTCCGGTATCCCAAGCTCCGCAAGCAGCTCGCCTGCGGCCTGCTGCACCGTATCACGGTTGGACACCATGTTGTCCTTGGTCGAGACCAGCTTATCCAAAAAGGCCATCACCTCAGGTCCGCGTCTGCCTTCCAGCGCTTGTACGCAGGCCATCAGGTGCTCGACCGCTTTATTCCGCTCCTTGTCCTTGCTCTTACCCGGTGCGGCATGCACTTGCTCCAGTGCTTTGTCCGCCTCCTCCAGCATCCTCCGGGTAAGCTCATCGGCTTGGCACAGCTGGATTGGTTCAATCGCCAAATCCCGGTCCTTCGAAGCAAAGGCCCGGGAAAGCCGCTCCACAGCCGCGTCCGAGCCAAGCCGCGCCAGCGCCGTATAAGCCGCGGCCCGCAGCTCCTTCCGCTTTTCATCCGCCTGCTCCAGCAGGAACGGCTCCTGGTCGGGATTGTAGCCGAGCAGCTCCGTGGCCGCAGCTCGAACCTCCAGCGAGCCTTCCTTCGCCGCCTTCAGGTACAACTCAGTCCCGGTGTGGCCCAAAATCAAATAAATGAGCTCCAGCCGTCGTACCGCTCCTCTTCCCCCATCGAGCCGGAACTGCTCCAGCAGTGCGGGTAACGCCTCTGCCCCATATTCAGGCACAACATACTGGTATATAAAATCAGCAATTTCCGAGTAGCTGTCCTCCACTCCGGCAACAGCGGCCGGAATAATCCGGAAATCCTGAAACAGCCGTTCCTCGTAGGCTTGGCGGATAACCTCCAGCCGGCCTTGCCCCTTCGAGGTCAAGGCCTCTATTACAGGCGACAGCTTACGGAAGGAAACCGGGGTAGCGCAGTTTAATTCCGTTCCTTCCAGCGGGGCGACGTCCCCTGTCACCTCCGTCTTGCCCTGCGTATACAGAACAGAATTCAGCAGCGTTCCCAGCTCCAGGAGTCTGACTGCGCCAGTCTCGCGGTCAGATTCAATTACTGCAGATACAGCACCTGCCATCCGTTTGAAAACAGGAGACGACTCTGCCAGCGGATTGAGCTGCGTCAGAAGCTTCGACAGCCGCAGATCGCCCGCAGCCATCGTGCTGCCGGCAATGAACAGCCGGCGCACCTCATGCTGAAGTTCATACAATATCGTTACACTCATGGATTCTTCTCCTAGTCGTATTTATCGATAAACACATGAACGGCCGGCTATCGCTGCCTTGTCTCTTCGATTCGGCATGGAGCCGTTCATGTCTGCTTTCGCACAGCGCGCAGTTCCTAACGCGGAGCTTCGCTTCACGATGACGGTTAGTCGGCCTTAACCACTAATAACCGCTGAGTCGACCGACCGCCGTCATGCAGCGAAACACCGCGCGCTGGGAGCTGCGCGCGGTGCGGACCTTCTGTCACTCACCCCTCCTCGCCTTGCGCAATGGCCTTATCTCGGCCCGCCGATACAGCATAAGGAAGGCCAACTTGCTCTCTGTGCTCTGGTCACCCGTCTATAGGCTGCGGATTATAATCCAAGCCACCGCTCTTAAGCTTCTGCTAGTACAACAGGCGCACCACCTCATTAGCGGTGATCATACTCATCGGCTGGACCAGAAGCTGGTTCTGCGCCGAATCATGCTCAAACATAACCAGCATCGCCTGGCCTGTAAGGTACACCTTGTTTAGCAGCGGCAGCAGGCTGGTTGTCGGCTGATACAGGCCCGCAATATCTGCGCAGACCAGCTGCTTGCCCTGCTCATCCAGCAGCACAAACGAATCGCCGATTTGCTGAATCGCCGCGTAATGCACCAGCAACACCGGATGCTTATCCGATAGCGGATTTTTGATTTGATTTTTGACTAGCTTAATTACGTCCGGATACGATTTATGCGCATGTGAGCGGACCGCCTCCAAATCGGCTGGTTCCGGCTGTCGCTGTCCTGCTTCCTCCCAGCGGACCCGGGGATTCAGCTCGCCGGGATAAACGAACAGCTCCTTCGTTTGAAGGACATCATAGAATGAATCGTCCTCCCGGATATACTTGGCCGCCCGGAAAGGCCGGTAAGTATGAGTTTTATACAGCAGTCCCGACTTCAGCTCCATCCAGAAGCCCTCATCCACATATTCTCCGCGGGCTTCATCGGAGTAAGAATGAAAGGCAAGCTGTTGAAGCTGCGCATCCTTCACCACACGGCCGGCTTCTGCAAGCTCGGTCAGCTGCCAAGCATGACCCAGCCGCTCCTCCAGGGTCGACTCCATATCCATTGCAGTATGCGGATCATCTATCCGGGACTGCAGGTAAGTCTTGCTTTTTTTTACGAGACTGTGGAGCCCGCTCAGACACGCTATAGCCTGAACATACATGTCCTCCTGCCGTTCGGCTGACTTGATGGTCACAATCAGCTCACGAAGGGCGGTTTGCACCCCTGGAATATAATAGTTGCCAAGCTGCTTGGCTTGATCGGCGAGCGTTTGCAGCGTTTTTTTATCCAGACTGCCAAGACCAGCTTGCACCAGCTGGATGACCAGCTTTTCCGCGATCCCGATGCCTTCCAGCTGGGCCGCCATTTTTTTCAGCAGCGCAGCTTTGTTCGTTTTCCGTTTCACTGGCTTCCCGGTTTCCGTACCGGTAGATTCTTTCTTCTTCTCCTCCCGCTTCTCCGCCTTGTCCCGTTTGTCTGCAATGTCCTGGGGAATGGCCTCGATTTCGAACGTTTTGCCCGCGGTAAAGGCATACATCAGGCCGAGCAAATGCTTGCAGGGGAACTGCCGGCTCGGGCAGGAGCAGCGGAACACCGGATTGTCATCTTTTACAAAATCAACCGAGCATCGGTACGGCTCCTTGCCGCTGCCTTTGCACTCGCCAAAAATCAGGCTGTTATCTTCCGATTTGCACAGCTTCGGGAAGCTATTTTTCTTCACCAAGTCTTTTCCGTTTTTCATAGCTGCATTGTTCAGTGCCAAGCTGTCCACATAGGACTCTGTTAATGGGTTCATGTTCTACCTCACAGTAGCCAAGTTATGTAAAAAGAGCATCTATTTTATTTTCCACAAAACTTCCAATTATCCTGTTTGCAGGTCGAAATTAGTAGAACTTTCCCAGAAAAAAAAGAACCTTGTCATCAGAGCTCATACTGAAGACTCAGTCCTTTCAGATATATTCACGTCCATCTTTCTCTATGCGTTGCCGTCCTGATGAGGATTATATCCGTTTAAACGGACGGCGGAACCCCCGTTCCATCTTAAACGCCCTGCAGAAGCAATATTCTCATCCATGTAACCGCAGACCGCTGTGCTTGGCCCTCATACATTCCGCACCGCGCGGAGCACCAAATAAACGAAACCTTCATCTAGCAATTCCCGAATAGTCGCAATAACCTGCAGAGCCAGCGGCATCAGCCAAGGTTTATGTTCCCCTGACTGACCTCGCACGTTGTTAACTTCCGGACTTGCCCACCCCGACAACGGCTAAGAACAGCAGCACTGCTATTGGGTTCCAATTAAAAAATCGCACAACCTGGATTCCAGACATTACATAACAAGGACTGCACAAAAATCCAGTGGTATCAATCGATTCAGAGTTTGCATCCCCCAAAAAATAATCGTTATGTGTTTTCGGGAATCCAGGATGCAAGGCTATCAAAATAAACAAACGATTATTCTAACAAGTTATTTTTAAAAAAACCGGTAAAAAACAAAAAAATCGTTCAGAGCATTGTTGATATGCCTGAACGATCTTCTCTTTTGTAATCGGGACGACACGATTTGAACATGCGACCCCCTGGTCCCAAACCAGGTGCTCTACCAAGCTGAGCTACGTCCCGTTATTAAAGTGCCGGTGAAGGGACTTGAACCCCCACTCCCTCTCGAGAAACGGATTTTGAGTCCGTCGCGTCTGCCATTCCGCCACACCGGCTTGAATTAGTTCCGCATTATATAAGCTATAATGCAGTTGTAGCTAATCCAAAAATACGTGCCCTAAGAGATTCGAACTCCTGACCTTTTGATTCGTAGTCAAACGCTCTATCCGGCTGAGCTAAGGGCACACATAAATTATGAAGTTAGATGAAGCGGACGACGAGATTCGAACTCGCGACCCTCGCCTTGGCAAGGCGATGCTCTACCACTGAGCCACGTCCGCATAAATCTAATCATAACGAATTTATAAACAAAAGACAAGTGTTAAAGCGGAAGACGGGATTCGAACCCGCGACCCTCGCCTTGGCAAGGCGATGCTCTACCACTGAGCCACTTCCGCAGGATGCGGTCGAGAGGACTCGAACCTCCACGGCTGTTACACCACTAGAACCTGAATCTAGCGCGTCTGCCAATTCCGCCACGACCGCATATTAAGCTGTCAAAAGTTTGGTGCGGTTGAGAGGACTCGAACCTCCACGAGCGTACGCCCACTACCCCCTCAAGATAGCGTGTCTGCCATTCCACCACAACCGCATAGCTATAAAACATAAACGTGAGCCATGTAGGACTCGAACCTACGACACCCTGATTAAAAGTCAGGTGCTCTACCAACTGAGCTAATGGCTCGCAAATGGCTGGGGATCTAGGATTCGAACCTAGGCATGACGGAGTCAAAGTCCGTTGCCTTACCGCTTGGCTAATCCCCAATGGGAATATGGGGCGATCGAAGGGAATTGAACCCTCGAGTGTCGGATCCACAAACCGATGCGTTAACCACTTCGCCACGATCGCCATATCAATAATGTAGAAAGTGGCGGAGCCGACGGGATTCGAACCCGCGGTCTCCTGCGTGACAGGCAGGCATGTTAGGCCTCTACACCACGGCTCCGCGTGCAATCGAAAGAAAATCTTTCGAGAAATTAAATTGCGGGGACAGGATTTGAACCTGCGACCTTCGGGTTATGAGCCCGACGAGCTACCGAGCTGCTCCACCCCGCGATAAAAATATGGTGAACGCTAACGGGATCGAACCGCTGACCCCCACCCTGTCAAGGTGGTGCTCTCCCAGCTGAGCTAAGCGTTCATACTTATTAAAGCCTCTCCACAAAACAATTGAATTATACTGATTGTTTTGAAAAGAGAATGACCCGTAGGGGATTCGAACCCCTGTTACCTCCGTGAAAGGGAGGTGTCTTAACCCCTTGACCAACGGGCCATGCTATCTAGAAGTTCTTTACAGGCTATGTTAGAGCTATCACGACTCAGTCCCATAAAAAAACCCACCTGCGTGGGAATCAGATACGAGACAATTAACTATTACAAGTTAGTCCGATACTGTTTCACATAGATCCGTATATTCCTTCAAAACTAGCAGCGAAATAAATCAAGCTTGCTTTCATTCTTACCTAGTTGTTTGTATCTTGGATAAGCCCTCGACCGATTAGTATTCGTCAGCTCCACACGTTACCGCGCTTCCACCCCGAACCTATCT
>NZ_JBBBNV010000040.1:0-25162 GCF_037137075.1 Paenibacillus sp. y28 | reverse complement strand
TTCCACTTGATCCCAGGGGATGAGAGCAGCAAGCTGGACCCAGCGATTCGTCACGCTAAGTCTGCCACCAAAGGGAACTTGGCGACCATGGGTGAGATTCTGCTCCTCACACCAAGCATTCATCGATTTACCGCTGGCTTGATAGGCTTTAATGCGTTCCGTCCAAAGCGCTTGTACATTCGTATCCATTTGGAATCCATCCTTCCGACAGCTTGATAGATTCATTGTGATACATGTTAACCGCTACGAACAGGTGTAATGGGTTTGACGCTTACACACAATTTGTCAGCGAACGAACGTTCGAAAAAAACGACTATATCACATAGCCGTTTTTTATCTTGGTAATTGATTGATCCAGAATTATTTCTTTAATGTTTCGTTATAAAGATTTTCAACCGATACCGACTTCTCATCGGTGTCAACATAGCTGAGCGTTACCTGATCACCTTCATGGATAAATGTGGCGTATATTGAGGATTTCGGGTCCACGTTGAATACCCTATCACTATTGCTTAGCAGCAATTGAATTGTTGCACTCTCGCCCATCTGGTTCATTCCGACACGGATTACAGTTCCTGTTATTTCTTTCCTCTTGGAGATATTCGTTGGGGTATTGTCTCCACTCCCCTCTGTAGCCAGTTTGAGTTTGTATATGTTGAGCGCTTCTTGCCTAGTCTGCCCTGCAGCTACAATCTGCGGGTTTTGTGCATTGACAAGCGCGATCGAGCGAAGCATGCCATTTGCATCAATCACTGGTACGAACCATGTATCCGTTGAATATATGTTGTATAATAGAGGGTTGGTTCCTGTCCACTGTTCTTTTTTAAACGTATTATGAACAGCATCCAATGCGGCTTTCCCATTAGCAAAACCATTCGAACCAACATACATAAAGAATTTACCGGTTCGCCCATCCATTAATGAATATCCCTTCATTGAGTTAGTTCCAGGTGAGGTATGATCGGTAAACCAATACATACGATTATCCGTCCCGAAAACTCCGATCACTTCTTCCCCTGTATTCCATTTTGTCACCTCATTTACATCCGTCTTTCCAAAGGCATAGTTCCAGAATCCGTGTTTATACTTGGCCTGCCATTCGTTATATTCTGATGCCAAATTAGGCGTTACGACAAAATCAACAAAGTCCGGTACATCCTTCAAATCGTATTTTCTTAATTCGCCGGTCTCTGAATCTACTAATACAGCCCCATCGAGCACAGTACCCGTACGAAATTTATTGTAATGTCCGACTGCAACTACATAAATCGGTTTACCCTCATCATTTGGTTCAAATCCGCTTCCAATAATAATGTCCGTGGGAAATTCACTACGAACTCTCCGCTCCAGATTGTGATCAAAGTAAGCAGAAGGGATATATCTCATCGTGTATCCCTTAACGATTTCCCCGATCTCGTCTTTTCGTTCCGCACTAACCTTGATATACCCCGGAATATAACCGGCTTTCTGGCTCTCAAAGAAACCTTTATATTCAATAGGAGCGACCCAGTACTCTTCCTGCATAATCTTCTGACGAGTTAACTCCCCAAGTCGATAATAAGAGGAATTCTCAATTCCTCCGATTAATTTCTCAGCTTTATATCGGGCTGATTCAATAGGGACAGAAGGAATATGCTCAATATTGATAGCCTCCAACCTATCAAGTTTTTCCTCCGCGTCTACCATCTGATACAAATCCTGAGTAATCGACCATGGATAGATGAAAGAAAGATATATCCAAGAAACAAGCAAGGCGTATCCAGCTATAGCGATAATCAAGCTAGCTAGGGACTTTTTGTATTGAACTCGATTTTCTTTTAAAACTAGTATATCTAAATAAAGTAATAACAAAAAAACAAATGTCCAATAAACAAATACCGCTGAAAAAATATGCTCCAACACAGCAACATAGCCAAGAAGCCAAGCTGCTATAACAGCTACCAGAGCCTTTACAGCTTGCCACCCTACCAAACCAGCGCTCTTTTTCCCCTTCATAAAATAAATCGATGGTGTTAGCAGCATCGTACTGACGAACGTTACTCCAAGCCAAAACAACATAAGCGATCCCCCCATTATAGCCTTTGCAGCATTAACACTTGAATGTTCAGCGTTAAAAATAACCTAATTCATTTTCCTTCTGCATTTTCCCAATTAATTCAACTCCTATTGCAGTTCTAATAACAATATATCAAGGCACATAGACAATAGATTGTCAGCGAACAAATGTTCCAAACAAAAAAAACGACTAATCAAACGTAGTGGTTTCTCCACTTTTTTATGAGATAGATGCATCTAATTTATCTTCAATCTTATGAACCCAGGATAGAACAGGGTCAGCCCGATGTGTACACACACCATGTTCCGCTTGCGAAACCATGTCCCCGGATCTTGTGCTATTATCAATAACAACCAGATGATCGATGAGATCAATATGGGAGAGCAGATTTTGAATGGAGGTTCATGGTCACTTCGAAACCGTTCACTCTTGCATCCCGCTTAAGCCTTATAACATTCCCACCGGCCAAAGTAGTCTCTATTGAAAAACCATGTCTTTCACGTATACATTCACGATTGAGCGTAATCGCTTCTTTCCCGGCAGATGCCTTAAGACGTTCAGGCTGATCTGCATCAAGCCCTCGGGCCAAAGCTTCAGGATCAATATGCACACTAATTCCAAGCAGGTCTGCAATCAAATTTCGTATTGTACTTTTCCAACTTCCATTATTACCGGCAAACACTTACATGATCGGGAGGGTGTCATTCATGATCTCCCGGGTCTTGAAAGACTTCGAGTTTGCGGTTCGTATATTCCGATAACTTGTCCATTCACATGAAATTCGTATAAATGAACATTTTCCCATCCCATTGTAAGATGAGAGTGAACTTTCCTTTACCCGGAATATGAAATTGGTACTCGGAGTTGTCGCGGCTCATATTGGATATGTTCTCCATCAACTCTTGCGGTGTTGTCATAAGCTTTTCTGCTCTTTTATCACCAGTATAACATACACCACCTCGAACCCAGAAGAAGCAGAAAGCCGGCCCCTTCGGACCGGCTGGTTTTAGACTTTATATAGCTTATCGAGCTTACCTCACAAACCGCCCGCTGCACACAAACCGCACCTCATTTTGAGTCTCATTTTTACATCGATTCGTGTTCACAACGTGTTCACAATATGCGCCACCAGCCGCAGGTTATGTTCAATCAGCAGGTTTCGTGAACGGGCGTCCCCCTGAGCAAACCGCCGCAGTACGTTATGCTTCGATGTCCCGCCCGCCAGCTGCGCGGCTTTGTTACATTGTATGTAGGCAGCGGCCCAGAAGTGCATGTACCAGGGGAAAGTGGGAGAAGCCGTTCACAATAGCTAAAAAAACAGCCGCCCCCAAGTGAAATACCGGAAACGGCCGCTGCCTAAATATACCTGCGACTATTAATCACTACATGGCTTCATATTCTTCAACCTTTGTAGACCAGTACCCTTCGGAGCGTACTTACCGCTGTGTTGTTTTAGGCCTTTGACCGACTCCCAAACCACACGCGCTCTTTTCGCCAATGCTTGCGGTGTATTTCGCCGTCGAATCAATTGTTCAAGTATTTCGCGTTGTTTCTCACTTATCTGAATTTCAGCTACTTTTGCTGCCCTTGCCATCCGGGTCACCTCTATGAATTACAGTGTAACATGTCCCTTGTAAGATTACCCTATTACCGCTGGAACTATTGCGGAATCATAAACGAGTCTCAGCTTGGATGAATGGTTTACCTCGGCTAATCGAATCGACTTACACCAGCGTTGAGCGGAGCAGCAGTAAACTGCCAACCCTTTATGAGCGTTCCCCGCTAACAGTCACCGGACCATAAATTCCCCCGGCCGCAAACCATTGGGCCCAGCCTTCTTCTTCGGTACGGCCGCTGCTCCAATAAGTTATCTCCGGATTTCCGCCCACAAGGCTGGTCGGACGGCCAATTTCATAATGGGCACCCAATGTGTTGTTCACCCGGATACGAAGGCGATGCTGGCCTGCCTGCAGTTCTTTCAAATCGAACCGATAAGGGTGCCAGAGCCGGACGCCGACAGGCTGGTCGTCCAACCAAACCTGCGCCGTGCCTCTGACGAAGCCCAGATCCAGCTGCGCTTTGGCTAAGATCGGCGTCTCAACAGCCGCTTCATATTCAACCGTTCCGCTATGGTGAGGCAGCGCTAGCGCCGTCCGCCAATCGCCAAGCTGTCCGGCATAAGGCACTGTGGCGATGCGGATCGGAGCGAGCAATACTGCCGCATCCGTCTGTCCGCCTTCTGGTTCAACTCGAACCGCCACAAGCGCTCCAGCCGGCTTCGGGGCAAATGTAGCAGCACCCTCATGCAGCGGCACTTCTTCCCCATTGATCCAGACCTGTGCCCGGCCCGCTAGGGACAGTTCTATCCGGCATGCGCCAACCGGGAGAGGAAAGCGGAACCAGATCGGCTTACCGGCTCTGTCAGGTTCCGCCAGGAATGGCAGCGGCGTAGGGCTCGGCACATGCTCAGGCATAAGCCAGCCTACCCCCGGCAGCGGATGTGGACGCGGAGAGAGCCATAAGGACTCGGTCTCAGCAAATTGCAGTACCGAGAAATGATAGATGCCCGGCTCCCGCTCCTGCTCATCCAGCCAATCGGTTCCGGTGCAGAAGGAGATGGTATCTCCGTTCTCAAGCTCAATAACCCCGTCTGCAAATACTTCCCCCTGGCCCTCCGGAAGCACAAATTTCAGCTCATTGTCCCCGTCCTTCCATAAGGCGGTAATATCCACTTCTTCCTGGCCTTGACGGATGTAGGGATTGAAATCTCCATGCTCAGTGACCCAAGCCCCGTTCACCAGAAGCGCTGCACGCCCGCGTGCGGCAAAAACGAGCCGAACCTTGCGGACCACCGTATTTTCCGGTGCGGAAAGCATCCGGGAAACACTGGAATCCGGGTTTGGATGAAGCGAATAAATCCATTTCGGCAGCGCAGGCCGGGCTTCACGGTTAATTTCCACCGCCGCACGCTGCAGTCCCTTGGACACGGTAAACGCACGCAGCAGCAGCTCATTAGCCCCTTCCTTCAGCTGTATCCAGGCCGTCTGCTCTTCACGGCCGCCGCTAAACCGGATGGCTTCGCCGTTGATCGTTCCGCTCAAATCCGCATTGCTTTCCGTACGAATCCAGTACGTGCCTGCTTCGGGAGCCATCACGAAGGTTTTGGCCCAAATCTCCTCCTGCTTGCCTGCTTTCCCAAGCCCAAGGAATCGGCGTGGTACGCGGCCCATCCGGCCCGCCCAGGAACGCATGACCATATCGCCGAGTATGTTGCTGTACACAACAGGCTCCGCAAGCTGCTCATCATACTGCGCTCCCCGGCATACACGCCAGTACAAGGCCTCGCTCCACAGCATGGTCGGCCAGGCCGAAGCATCATAATCCGGACGTTCCCAGCCGGACCGTTTTCCGTCTAATTCTGCAAGCTCCGCAGCAACCTGAACATGACGGCGCTCTATCGGAACCGTGGCGGCCGCGCCGTGCAAATCAAAATCTCCATAGCTATTGTCCAGCGTTGAAACCGGATGAACCTGCCAATTGTCTACCGAGACTGCCCACGATGGCATAGACGTAGACGTTGAATTTGAAGCGGCAGCAGGAATTCCTGTTCCCGTACCGGAGCCCTCTCCTTCTACCCCGCTTTCATCTGATGCATCCTCGTCCAGGCAAACAAGCAGCGCAGCAGGCCAAGATGTAAAAGGAACCTCCACTTCAATCCACTCGCCCTCCCGTGTATACGGGATGCTCCTGGTTTCACCGCTGACCGGATCCCAAAGCTCCGGCCGCCGGTGAGTCTTAATCCGGTACACCGCCCCTTCAGGCATCCTGCGCTCTTGCTGTGCAGGCTCATGCATCCACAGCAGCTCGCCTTGCTCCGGCAGCAGCAGGAAAATATCCGCTTTATCCGTTCTGCGGTGCAGCGTAGCTCCCGGGCCGCTCACCCGCTTCGGCAAGTAAGCCTCCATAATAAGCAGCGCCTCGTCGATGTGCGATGCATAAACAGCGCCTTCGAGCGTCCGCTCCTCAGCCGGAACTTCAACGGCAATGACCAGCCCGCCCTGCCGAATCCATGCTTCTACACGGGAACGGGCCTGGGCATCCATCTCGGTCGTGCCGCAAAGCAGCAGCACCGAGAAATACTCATCCGCAATCCGGAGCCGGTTTCCTTCGGCCACTGCCTTTTCCAAAGCCGCATCGTCGGCAACATCAAAATCGATATTTGCTTTGCGCAGCGCTCCTGGTGCTTTCTGGTCCCGGCGCGCCCAGCCTGCTGCAAGTGCCCGGTACACACGCTGAATATGCTCAACCGTTTCATTGGGGTCACGATTGGCAAGAGCCATCGGATGCTCCTTTTTCTTGCCGTCCCCCAGAGAGAGGTTCCCGCATATGGCATAGGACGGATAATGAACAGCAACGTCGCATACATGTGTCCCCTCGCTTAACAAAGCGCAAATCCGGCTGACCGTATCGGCAAAAATCCCGTAATGCTCAAAATACGGCTGCCGCCAGCCTGTATCCGACGGTGCCCATTCCCACCAGCCGCCCTTCGTGCTGTAGTACACTGAATGCGGGCTGTATAAGGTTGCCCCGGCTTGAATCCAAGGAAGCAGCCAATGGAACGTTTCCTCAATCGTTCCGCCCCAGCCGCTGGTATGGAAGCCCTCCAGCCATACGCGGGAGCCTCCATGGAGATGAACCATCGAGGAGTGGGGCTTGATCTCTCCATCCATGTCCGCTCCCGGCGCATTATACCACCGGTGTGTACGGAAATAATCCAGGTAAATCCGCTGCGATCCGTTCGGATCGGCACGCTTGGCCGGTCCAGCCTGATCGCAGCCGATCAAAAGATTAAACCGGCGGTGCCAGTCACCCAGCGGGATAAAGAACGCCTGCTCCGCCTGCTCTGCAGCAAGCCGGTAAACTCGCCGGCGCACCTCTTCCGCGCCTGGCAGGGGTTCAAATAATGCGGGCAGCAGCGGAATAAGATCCTCCCCGTAGCGTTCCTTATACAAATTAGCCAGCTCTGGTGTCCACAAGGGGAGAGGCGGCAATTCATCCTGAAAGCTGCCGGCGATGGTTTTGCCCAAATCTGCCCCAAATCTGCGTTCCATCTCGCCATGTACACGATCCAGAAGCTCACGGGCCGCTTTGGGATCATTCCAGTTAAAGCCTTGCCGGATGACCGCATACCGGGCTTCCTCCGTCTCATACAGCACTTCCGCCGACTGCGGCACCGCTTCATCATGAGCATAGCGAGTCAACTGGTAGCCTGTATATTCCGGATGCTCCGTAACGATACGGGCAGGCATATTGGAGCCGGAAAAGCCGATTTGGTCATAAAACCAAATATGCATGCCTAGCCGCTCAGCCTCTCGCACGGCGACTTCGAACAGCGCCCACCATTCCTCGCTGCCATAAGCCGGCTGATCGCTAATTGAGCCGTACTGCGGGCCTGTAGGAGCCAGATTGATAATTCCGATGTTGCGAAGTCCCCCGGCACGGAACTTGCCTAGCTGCCAGCGGATACGCTCCGCCGTAACCGTTTCCGCGCTCCACCACCAAAAGGGAACCGGGCCAAAACGGGCATCTGCGCAGGAAAATTTTTGCTTTAATTCTACAATCGACATACGGTTTCTCTCACACCTTTGTTTATATATATTCAGCACGACAACGCGCGCTGTAAGCGCTGCAGAAACTATTTATATCGTACGCAGCAGTTCCCTGCGCATAGTGCGGCATCACACAACAAGAGTCAACTGCAGGAGAAAATTAGGTAAACAGTCCAGTTGCTTATATGTCGCCTTTTAGGAGGTAATGGAATACAGCAGGTTGTACAAACGGTACAGCAGTACAGCAGATTCGGCTCTTGTCGTGCTTCCCTGCGGATTCAACTGATTATCGCTGCCCTCCACCAGCCCGGCATTAACCAGCGCAGCAATGTCATTTGCCGCGTAGGCGGCAATGTTGTCCTTATCCTGGAATGCATTCAGATCGCTTTCCATTCCGGCGCCCTGCCATGCTCCCGCTTTGCCTAATGCTCTTGACAGAAGCACCATCATGTCTTGACGGGAAATTTGGGCCTGCGGGTTAAATGTGTTGTCCCCTTGTCCTTGCGCCAGTCCCAGTTCCTTGGCAATGCCAACCGCATCATAATAGTAATCCGACGCTTGCACATCGGCGAAGTTAGAAGATACCTGCGCCTGGAAGCCGAAGGTTTTGGTCAGCAGCATCATGAAATCCGCGCGAGTAATTTGGGCGTCCGGGGTAAAGGTCGTCTCCGACGTGCCCGAAATAATTCCTTTGGATGCCATGATTTCAATCGCCTTCTCCGCCCATGGAACAGGGTTTAAATCCACAAATTCCTTCTCTACATAACCAACTGCAAACGTACCATCGCGAGTCGTCTCGAAAATAACGGTTCCGCTAGCCGCATCATACCGACCGCTCGGAACTGGCTGTGCATTGCCCTGCGCATCAATCATGACAATGACAATATGCTCGGGATTGTTCAGCTCTGCTGCCGACGGCTGATATGGGATGGACACCGTCACGGGCGCTTGCGGATTATTGTAGGCTGCCGCAGCTCCGTCAACCGTAACCCCGATCTGAACAGCCGGCTTGCTGCCGATGACAAGCTTAGCATCGTTTGATAAGGCAGAGGTATCGGCTTGTTTCAAGGCAAAGCCCACTTCTTCAGCAGAATGAATGGTGGTGTTCCCGAGCAGGTTAGCCGGCACTTCCATTGTTCCCAGTGCAGTCACAATCGTAATGTGGTCTTGGGAGCCAGAGGAATAAAGGTTAGCCGGTATCTGAATAGAATACTGCTTCGCATCCTGTTCTCCCGGCACTTCTATTATGATCCGGCCACCCAATGCCTTGGCTTTCTCCAGCGTATCTTCATCCAGCTTCACCAGCACTGCACCAGTGTCCGGATCCAGCTGAGGAGATTTAATGATTTTTACATTTCCGCCCTGCTGTAAGATTTCCGGCGAAGCGCTTGTGTTTCCACCGTTTCCGCTTCCTCCTGAGCTCTCTGAACCGGATGAAGACCTGTTATCGTCCTTACGCGCAAAAAGCGCTGTATTGTAGTCCGGTGTCCAAGCAGCTTCTTGTTTGCCGGAGCCTACAGTCGTTATTTCTTTAATATTGACATTGGTTGAACCTGAGGCAAGCACTTGGAACGTAAAAGAACCTAGCGTTACATTTCCGTTGTCTCCGCCTACCTGCCCTATCTTGGTATGAACAAATTGGATTTCAGTACCGGTTTGGGACGAGACAAACGATTCGCCTCCGGTACTGGGCCCTTCGGCTTTTATCAACTTCAGCATATTGCTGTCGAAGCCTAATTTCACTTCATAGCCGTATAAATCCTGGACTTGTTGTCCGCTTACGGTCAATACAACCTGATTTCCAACTTTGACTGTTGCTGCACTAAAGGATGCTGTAAAAGCTGGATCAGCCGCCGCCCAAATTTGAGTCGGGTTAGCCATACCAATCAATAGCGCAAGAACTAAAACCTGCAGCCATGTTTTTTTGTTCATCAATTAGCCATCCTTTCATGAAGGGTAGAGAGAAAGCACTTCGGCCTTCTCTCTTCACCTTGATCACGCATACATTCGTTATTTGATTAACATGGCAATCGCTACCAGATCAACAATGTCGATACGGCCGTTTTGATTATAGTCAGCCTTTTGTACACTGCTCCAATCCAAGCTTTGGGTTGTTTTGTTATAATGCTCAACAACAAACTCCAAATCGACCTTATTAATCTGGCCGTCATTGTTCATATCCCCATTGAATTCAGTAATCCGAGAATTTGTAAACGTTTGAATAGCTTGGCTTAAGACGCCGGCTACATCGTCCAGCTGCTGCTGTGTTGCGTTGGCATTTTGAGCAACCGTTCTCGCGGTATTGAGCGCCGTCAGCAACATGTTCTTGGAGCCGGATGGATAATCCCCTCTCCATACACCCTCTGTCGCCTGTTCAAACAGCGTTTGAGCACTGCTGATCAATTGAAGCAGGCTGCTTTGATTTAAAGCTTCTACAACCAGGCTATGATTTTTCAAGACAGGCTCCAAAATAGTTCCATAGCGGTCTGATGCCTGCATCGAGCTTGTAGTTATTACGGTATCCACGTTTACAGTCGTAGCCTTCGCCTTCCAGTTGGTTCGGAACAAATATCCCGAATCCGTCAAATCCTGGTTGGCATCACTAAGATAACCGGCAATCTGCACCTTGTTTGGTTCAATCATAAGTACCTTTTGCAGGATCAGGCTGCTGCGGATTGGATCGGCATTTACAAACGTAAGCACATCCGGGTTGTAGGTCAGTACAGCATCAAAGGCATAAACCGCCCCATATACCGTGTTGGCCACTGAAGAGTTCCCTTGGTATACACTAGTTGTAACGTTGGTTAATCCATAATCCAGTGTGAAGCTTTGACCGCTTGCAACACTTGCTGTCCCCTGAATCATGACGACAGGATCTGCACCTGCAGCCTGATTGCTTAACGTAATCAGCGTGCTGCCCTGGGTATCCGCATTGTCCTTGGATACGGCTTTTACTTTTACGACTCCGTCTTTCTTCGCCTTCAACAGCCCTTCGGCGCTAATTTCGGCTTTATCCGTCGCAGTCGTGCCATCCGATTCATAAACAGACCAAGCGACATTTGTTGTCACTGCATTGTCAGGCTGTAAGATCGCGATCATTTCCAATGTTCCATTCAAGGAATCAATGGTAGTGACTCCGTTCTTGCCCGTCACACTAATCGTTTTCCCAGGTGCAATTTCATTCATTTCAAAAGTGGTGGAAGCAATGTCAGCCGCTCCCTCCCCGCTAACAAATACCTTGTATGTCCCTTGTTCAGCTTCAATTACTTGATACGCAAAGGAATATCCTCCACCGTTCCCGGACAAGGTTTGATCCAAGTGTTCGAGCTGGTTAGACGGATTCACTATCTTGACCGTTACAACTTTACCCTGTTCCGCCCCCATTGTGCCTGTTACAGTAACAGTCCGTCCGCTTTCTTGAAATGTGGCGTTTACTGTCGTAGATGATGAGGCCATTGCCGCGGGAGCCAGTACCCCCAGACTTAACAGCAAGGATAACATCACAATGAACCATTTATTCAAGCGTATTCCTCCTCCTCACCCTGCTTTCGTACCCGCATTATGGATTAACAACCATATTCGACAAGCTGCTTTGCGAAGCGAAGCTATCGTAAACCTGTGCTTTAACGGCGTAACCGCTTACTGACTTCGGCAACCGGATCGTTGCTTCGATTGGCTGTGTCCCGCCACCCGGTAAAGCCTGGTCAATCATATAATATTTCACCATTTGCCCGTTCCCGTCATACAGCGCAATCAGAAAGAGTCCGTTCTGGCTGATGGCGGAATTGTTTTGAGCAGAGACATTCACCACGATGTCCTGTGATGGAAGGAGGCCCGTCAAAGCTTCACCCGCCAAATTCCTGAGCTGCATATTCGAAAGCGTAAATGTCCCATTTCCCCAATCAATGTAATATGTCACGGTATAAGTCGCCGTAACGGTTTCATTATAAGCATCCGTAGCAGTAACAACGATTTCATTCGGACCCTCGCGTAAGGTCAGCGGAGCTTCGAACAATGCATTTTCCGCTTGCTGAGCCGGATCCAATACAACAGCGCCATTGAGCGAAACCGAAACCGTGGCCGCCACATTTACAGAAGCCTTGAAGCTGTAAGAAGGGGTAGTCACTACAGTCGGTACCGCCTCGCTTGGGGTAATCAGCATCTCCGTCTTGTTGTAGGTAACCTGTAAAGTTTTACGGTTCACCATGTCTCCGAAGGTCGCACTGTTTTTCGCGGAGATGACGATTGTATTCACTCCTGCCTTAAGTGGAATATCCTTGGAGAAATCGGCATTTGCAGCAAAAGTCTCCGCAGAGACCACGGTCTCCCCGTTGTTTGTAATAGTCAGATCGGCCGCATCTATCAGTTGCCCTGTAACCGTATACAATGGTGCTGTAACTATTTCGCTTGCAGGATTGTTGACACTGAAGGCCGGGCTGCGTTTTACCTGAACACCATCAAAGGTTGCCGCCGTCAAATAATTTGCATTACTGGAAGATTTGTTGGCCTCGACGGCAAAACCAATGTAGACCTCGTCCGGCAAATTAATTTCCGCAGAACCGATTTTGCCCCAGATTTTCCCATCTGTCGACACACTTCCCGTAATGGTGTTTCCGTCTCTTGTCAGCTTGAACCAATACGGAGCGCGAATGTTATCTCCGGACTTAATAATATTTACGGAAGGTGATGTGCCTTCGGCTGTCCGGCTAAGGAATTGAGCGGATTTACCTTCCTCTTTAATATAGGTCAGACCCATTAATGCCATTGGTGAATTCGGTTGCAAGCTCGTACGAAGCATCAGCCCGGCCTTCGTATCCGTATCAACCTCGGAAACAATAGCGACATTGGAAATGAACTCAAAATTGCCGGATACTTTTTGATGGGTATAGTGGAACTTATCTGACGACCTTCCGATATTACCCGAGCCTTTTACCATATAGGTGGTACCGTCAAAGCTTGCTGTTCCAGGTACCGGAACCGCCCCGATATCCTCCGAGGTCCAATCCGGCTCCACATTTTCCGGACCGTTGACGTGAATCACTTTCACTGTCGACAATGTCATTGAACCGGTATTATCTGTTGCTTTAGCGTACATATAATGGCGCCCTTCAGATGCCCCGTTCCAAGTAAAGCTGTAAGGGGCCGAGGTAGCTTCGCCAATTTTTGTGCTGCCGTCATAGAACTCGATCTTTGTAATTGATCCGCCCGGCTCAGATGCTGCGGCCGTAGCTTCGATTGTAATCGGACTTGTCAGCGTGAACTGCTGATTCATGGTCAAGCTTGTATCAACAGTCGGATTGTCGGCACCATTTCTTACGATGGAATTCATATACAGCTCCAAGTAAGTGAAACCGCTCGGCGCCAACTGATTACCATCTGTGGGGTCGTTCATGTCCAGACCGTTGTTTTGCTCCCATTCATCCGGAATACCGTCTTGATCGGTATCAAGCGGTGCCGGCAGCGAGTTGAGCACAGGAAGACCGCCATCGCTTTCAATGGTATTTACCACGATACCCGTGCCATTCACTAGCTCGTGGATAATTTTAGCGTCCAGAGAATCCCGTCTCGGTAAGGAAGCACCGGCTGACGCCACTACCTTGGCATACGCTTCGTCAGGCGAATCCGTTGTGACAGGCCCCCCGATGGGATCCGTGGAATCAGGAATTACAACCGCCTTGGTCAAACGTTTGATGGAGGACAAACCGTAATCAGGATTTACGGATTCCAGCCAGTTATCTGCGGACTGCACAGGATAACCTTCAATCTTGTTTCCTTCAATGTACCAGGATGACAAATCCTGACCGGAAGGCGCGACCAATCTTGTTCTCACGTTATCGAACGTGTTCGGTCCCGGCTTGTAATAGTTATTAACGATATTAATCCCCATGGCTGCTTCCCCGCCGTATGCAGAGTTGCCTCCCCAGTTGTATACCACGTTGTTGCGGAAATCAATTTTGGTCGGATACTCCAGCGGCTTCAATTGCTTGTCAAACCGCGGGTTCCGGCTGTTATGATTAATAATTAAATTGTGGTGATAGGTGACGTTCGTACCGCCCCAAATCGCCCCGTAGCCATGTGCGCCTTTGCCATGGATAGAGATGTTCAAGCTGTTGCTAATGATGCTGTACTGCACGGTAATATTTCTGTGCTCCCTAACCGAGAACGTCTCGTCAGAGCTCCAACTGAAGGAACAATGATCGATGATAATATTATCCCCGCCGACATTAGCCGCATCACCGACCTGCTTAATTCCTTGTCTGAATCGGAGGTACCGGATAATCAGGTTGCCTCCATCTTTACCTCCAATGGCAACAGGATAACCGCTAAGCGTAATTCCATCTCCCGGCGCTGTCTGTCCGGCAATCGTTGTATTTCCGTTAGAAAAGCTCAGGCCGGTTTTCAAATCAATGACACCGGATACACGGAACACAATGGTCCGGTCACCTTGACTGACCGCATCCCGCAGTGAGCCCGGAATAGGGGCTTCAGTACTCGGATCATAATCTTCCACGGTCGTTACGAAATAAACTTCCTTACCCCGCCCACCAGTTGCATACATTGCGCCTCCTTCTGCTCCCGGAAACGCAGGAGTACGAAGCAGGGCGTCAGGATCAATTACAATTTCTCTTGTAAAAATTGTTCCTTGATTTCCGTCTGCGTCTACAAGTCTGTAATCAATCGTATAGGTGCCCTTTACATTGAGCTCAAATTCTGCCGTATACGCATTCCATACCCCGCCGTTAATCCGGTATTCCGCTTGGTTTAAACCGGAATCATTTCCGGAAATTTCAACAGATACAACGGCAGATGTGGTAAATTCGCCGTTCATGCCTTCTCCGTTGCCCGGGGAGGTGAGTAGAGAAATCTCAGGCGATGTCCTAGGCAGAATAACACGCTTGGTCGGATCCCAGCCTTCAAAAACACGAGGAATCGTAAGCTCGTTAGCTTGCTCCGAGGTCAGTTGGCTGGACATTTTCCGGGTAGTCGTGCTTGCCCCGGGTCCAGTGCTGTTATATTCCGCAAACAAGTACGGATCCACCTGCATCGTGGTCCAGCCGTCTGGATGGATATGATCATCCATATACGTATTAATGAAGCGGACCGTCGGATAATCTTGCCATGGCCGGCCCAAATAATGTGTACCTTGCGTTGCTGTACTGTCCTTCAACAAGCGGGAATTCAGGAAAATCAAACCCGGCTGATCAAGCTTGGTTGCAGCTGCAGTGACAAATCCGCCGTTACCGAGGCTGACCGCCTCCACGTTGTCAAACACAGCGGCACTTGCTGGCCCATAGATGTAATCGGTTTTACCGATAATAGTGCTGTTGTGATAGTATTGACGCCCTACTCGCGGCGCAGTCTCCCGAAGGCCCGCATAAAGGGTATCCTGATAGCCTACAAACTTGACATTTTCAAATACAGCCTGGTCACCGTTTACTAGAACAGCAATGGCTTGACCGTCCTCCGGCAAGGAATCATTCTCGAACGTCATATTTTCGGCGGTGAAGTTATCAGCCTTTACAGAGAGTGTCGCGCCATTAAGCGCATTATTCGGGAAGTCGGCATTGGACAAGTCATAGACAAGCTTGGTCTTGTCACGCCCCGCTCCAACCAGACTGACATACGGTGCAGTGATTTTTACTTGCTCCCTGTACGTGCCGGGCTCAATATAGATAACTGTCCGGGCCGTATTGGAAGCAGAGATGGAATTAACTGCAGCCTGAATGGTTGTAAAATCCCCAGGTGTTGAACCGGTTTCCGGGTCGGGCTGGGCAACAACGATTACTTTGGCCGGTGCAACAATCAGCGGCTCCGTCGCCTGGCTCGTTCCGTTCGAGTTAATAGCGTTTACAATGTAGTAGTACTGGGTTCCTTGTGTGACGCTCTGATCTTCAAATCCCGTGGATGCAGCCGCTGAAGCCGGTACAGTTGCAACTGTTGTAAAACCGCCATCACTGGTCAGGCTTCGTTTGACCTCATAAGAATTAGCACCGGCAACCTCATTCCATGTCAGCTTGACGCTTTCTTCCTCCGCGATGGCCGCAAAGCCCTGCGGTGTTTCTGGAGCTCCGGCCGTCAAGGCATGAGGAATGGATTTCACCTGGTTCGAAATATAGCTTTCTTCTCCGTTCTTGACAGCTGTAATCGTATAATAGTAGACAGTCCCATTATCTAAAGAACCATCGGTATAGCTTGTTGCAGTTAAGCCGCTCTTAACCGTTGTGTACGGCCCGCCATTAGTAGTGCTTCGCTTAACATTGTAAGAATCCGCAGCAGTCGGGGCCTGCCAGGATAGAGCTACTTGTTTGTCTCCTGCGATTGCTTTTAGCTGGGAAGGGTAATTGTATTCCGATGCAATGGATGCAGCTTGAACCGTCCCCCCGCTGTGCAGCGCCAGCAAATCAACAGCCAGTAAATTTATCGCTAGAGCTACACTTATCCCTATTGTTAGGGCTTTCTTCATTTCACAACCTCCTCCAAGTTTTGTTACCAATGAGCGGATGGCAAGACACAGAATCAGCTCTGGCTTCTTACCGGGTCAGTCAGTCTTACAATCATTGCAATGCCGATTCATTGGACAAAGGCTTCATGGAGTTGACATGATCCCAAATATAAGCTTTGAGCTTATAGCCATTTACTTGATCCGGAAGCACAAAACCGGCGCTTAACGTTTTTGTCGATTGTGGGGCAAATTCGGCCGTAATGATAGCGTAATCCACCATTTTCCCATTTGAGTCGTACATGACTGTAAATAAAGACAGTGTCTTTTGCGTGTCAGTGGTATTGATAATCTCTTGTCGCGCAATGATTGTACCGGTAGCGGTTAAGGTCTGCAGCGGGCTGCCTGCCAAATCGTAGAATTCGGGCTGATCCGCCCAAAACACATATTCAACAGTATAGTTTTTCGTTGTCTCATTCCCGGCTGCATCCAAAGCTGTAACTTTAATTTCATTGGTTCCTTCCGATAAAGGAACCGGGAGTTCTAATCCTGAAACGGCCAGGCTATATACGGCATCGATAACTGTAGTCCCGTTATTCTGGACAGTAACCCAAACATCCTCATTGACTGTCCCTTGCAGCATAAGCACAGGCTGCTTAGTCATTATGGAAGGCTCAGTAATATTCAGAACAGGCGCATCCGGATCATAGTTGACCGTTGCTGCTATCCGGTCTCCCACGGACAGCCCCGTTCTTTTCGCCAAAATTTCAATTTCGTTCACACCTGGTGTGAGTTCGATATTCTCATCGACGCTCATCCCTGTAAGCGCTTTATCAATAACGCTGGAACCATTCACATTTACTGTTAGCTGCACATTTGCTTCAGACACAACGCCTGTAACCGGCAATGAGGCTTGATTAGTCCATTGTGGCAAGGCAGATTGTAAGGATAAACCGACCGGCGATCTCTGGACAAATGCAAAATAACCAATGCTGGTTTTGGCATTAATTTCAGCCAGCGTGTTTCTTTCCAAAGTAACCAAGCCATTAGCGGCAAAATCTTTTTTGTATACTTTGAACGGTATGGTATAAACGCCATCCCCGACTTCAATAATATCGTTGGTGTCGGTCCACGTTGCGAGAAGCCAGTTGCTCGGCAGAGATGCCGCCACCGCTCTGGAATCCATTGCTATGTAAGCAGTTGCCTTATCTTTGACGTTAAAGGTAGCCACTGCGCTTTCGTTGTAGTTTTGCGACTTAATACTCGGAATAATACGTTCCATGCTTGAATATTTCTCCGGAACGGATTCGATTTTATAATCGCCTCCTACAAAAGCCGTGTCTCCAACCTTTATTCCTTCTTCTGAATCGACAATCCATTCTGCCCCGTTATAGGTTTCGTTCACAGTCATATCTTTAATTACGCTGTATTCAGAGGTCGATAAAATAATTGATGCACTTGGGGTAGCTTGAATGACTGTTTTTTCACTCTCATACACGGTTCCGTTAAACTCATTCCGCGCAACCGTTGCTATACCGATTGTATAGGTAGTTCCGTTTGCCATTTTGGTGCCGGTTTTATAGTTGACCGCTGAATGTTTTTCTAAGGAGCGGACTTGAGAGTTCTGCGTATTCTGCCTGTCGAAAAACCATTCGTTGGTTTCGGGATTAAGAACATAAATTCTATAAATGGAAGCACTTGTAAGAGATTCGTAATATAAAGCAACTTCCTGATTCCGACCTACCCAGTAGGCAAAGTCCGGTCCGGCTGGAGTGTATCCGTTTACACTATCAAGCGGAGTGGAAACCACTTTCAGCTTCGTAACCCGCAAATCGCCACTGCCAACCGGGGAACCGACCTGCACCTTCGCCACGTCCATATGAATGCCTCTGGTCGAATAGTACGCCGCTCTTGCTCTAGAAATCGCGAGCATATCATTGACATAAACATTGTACAAACGGGTAATCGTGTTCAGCTCAAGCCGTAAAGTTATTCTGGAGCTGCTGTCAAAGGTGGTGCTGTCGTAGTTATAAGGTGCATTAGGAGTAATCGCTACATAGTCAGTACCATTACTTGATGCAAAGCCTTTATTGGATGTTTTGGAAGGCTTGAATCCCGCCGTGGCAATGACAGTTCCGTTACTGTCAACCAGATTTATGATATTGGCCTCTTTGTAGACGCTTTGTCTGAACGTCGTTTCAACGGATACAAGCCCTTTTTGCGGCTGATCGAACACCTTCTCGATTTTGGTAAAAGCCGTATCCGCACCACCTGACACATTGATTAGCATACCCGATGTTCCGTCTGTCGAAGCCCTTCCTGTGCCGGAAGTAGGTGCAACAAAGCCGTAACCAAGTGAAGTGGCTTCCGTTTTATCAGCATACCGGGTGAAATCTTCATCAAGCAGCACAACCGACGGCGCGTTTATTGTACTGGCGGAAGCTGTGCCCGGCTGATACAGGCTTAAGCCGCTCCAAACGAGCTGCAACAGCAGCATTACTATAAAAGAACGCTTAACAATACCCAAATCTACGACACCTCCACAAACCCTGAAATATAATAATGAAAGAAGACGGGTAAATAGCAAAAAATTTCTACTAAGGAACTTGTCCTCAGCAAGAACGGCAAAGTCTGATGTCGTACGGTCCCCCCCTTCAAGCCCTGAATACAAATGAAAAAAACACTTTATGCAGTATCATGCTGCACTCCGCATTGTAAACGCTTCCACCTAAAATCAATAATCCCCCCCTTTCTTCTTCTCAGCACATCTTTCTTAACTTTATTGTAAAAAATACTTAGAATCATTAGGGGATTATTTCAATTTGTAGGGGGATATTCTCTCATTATTTTATAAAAACACAGCCTTTTATTTACAATTTTAAGATAAAAACAAAAGAGCCAGCATCAAAGCTCTCGTCAGAATAAGGTTGTCCAGACACCAATTCCGTTGTACGAGTAGGTTTTGAAGTGACTCACTTTCAAATTATAGCAAATTGAAAAGCAAAAGAGCAACATTAATCCATATTTTTCCTCTAATTGGAAGAAAAAGAGGGTGGTTTGTTAAGAACCACCCGGTTTATTCCTTGTCGCTTATTCTTTTCGTTAGCTGATGGACTTGACAACGGTTTGCAGCGGCGCCAGCTGCAGCCGTCCTTCTTCCTCAAGCCATTTGTCCACATCCGGCAAATCAAAATGGCGCAGCATGCCCGGTATAATGAAGCTGAGCGAATCCGTCTCATCATAGCTTGGCTGCCGAATCCAATCAGCGATGCTCGGCATCCGGTTGTCTGTCTGGACACTGCGGACACGTGAATCCAGTGCCCCGGCGAGTGACGCGTAAACCGCATATTTTCCGCTGCCATACAGCTGAATATCGCTTGCGTCCGCACCTTTCAGCACCGAAGCCGCCAGCTCCACCGCTCTGAGCACATCATATGTGCGGACCGCCGCCATACTATCGTTCAGCCACATCAGCTCGTCCGTATGCCGATCCATGATGCCGAACCGTTTAAACGGCTTGTCTGTCGGGGAATTCAAGTGCGGCAGCAGAGCTCCAATCCCTGTCGGATTCAGCACTAGCGCCATTCGGCCTGCTGCGCACGTCTCTTCAATCCATTCGGCATGCGCGTCTAACTGGCTCGTTCCGCCGTCCCAGACACCAATAGTAACCGGAATGCGCTGACCGTACAGCTTCGAATCGAGAAATTGCAGGCCATGGCCCAGCAGTCCGGGCTGGCTCCACCATACTGTGCGAAGCACCCATAAATTTTCTATTTCACCGCCGCCCGAGATACGCGGATTCAAATCGCAGGCTTTTCGATTGAAATAAACCCGCTGCCGGAGCCAGTCGAGCCCCTGCTTCTTGAGGACATCGTCCGTCAACGCTTTTCGTTTCTGCTCGAACGAGGCCAGCCGCTCTGTATTTTCTGAATGGACATTTTTGGCCCCGGCGATTTCCCCTATAATTTGGCCGCTCTGTGTGCACCACAGCTGTTCAGCCGGGATGAGCTGAATCTGGTCCTCCTGTGGCTCAACTGGACTGCCGATCAGATGGAGCGAGAAAAAGCGCGCCGCTGCTTTGGCCAGCGGGACCGAAAATTTATGCACATTCTCATCTTCAAAAATATTCAGGCTGTCAGCCCGCCCCAGCATCTCCCAGAACCTTCGGTTTACCTCAACCGTATGACGAGCCCCTTCAATGGGGACGGAATCATAGGTTGTGGCCAGAACCAGCACCGGACGAGGCGCCATCGCCAGGATAATGTCTTCATGGTCAAAGCCAAGCGCTGAGAAGCCCGGCCATTTCTGCTCCGCATCCTGCGCTTTCCCGGTCAGCAGGAAATAAGGGCGGTTCATAATGAATCCGCCTGGAGCTGCTGCGGCAACACGCGGATCAGCCATCATCAGGAGCGAGGTTTGCGTGCCGCCGCCGGAATGACCGATGACACCGATGCGGCTGGCATCCACTTCTGGACGGGTACACAAATAATCGATGGCCCGCATGCCGTCATGCAGCATATAACGCGCAAAGCTGTCGCCGATAGGCAGACATTGCCGTCCCACATTTTCATGCTCATTCACACTGGTTGCATAAGCTTCCTTAGTCTCCGGATTGTAAAATCCGAAGCGCTCTCCCTGACCAATCGGATCCAGCGCTAAAACGATCAGACCGGCGTGCACTAAATAATGACATACCGTCTGGTACTCATCGCAATGCTTAGCCTGCTCACGGTGCCCGCACAGCAGCAATACGGCTCCGCGCGGGGTGATTATTCCGTCCGGAATATATAGATTGGCTGTGGCGTACACCTGGGGCCTTGGTTCGAAGATAACCTTCTCCACCCGAAAACCATTGCCCGTGATGATACCCGTGATTTGGGGATTAAGCGGAGTATCCGAATCCGGCAACCCGCCCAGACAGCGTACAAATCCTTCCTGAATCTCCCGCTGCCTTTGCTTCAGCCCCTCTGGATCCTGAATCGCTTCGCGTGCCCGTTCCCCTTTTTCCGCCGCACGCATTGCTTGTTCATGCACCCATCTCGGGAGCTGGCTTTTTACATCAAAGTGCGCAATCTGCCCACCTTCAAATTTCTCATACGCGCCCATCGCTTCCTCCTTCAGTCGTTCCCGCCAACTCTGGCGCAAGTAATAAATCGGTAATACGAACCGGCTTGCCGGATTTGACCGATTTCCAGATCGCTTCTCCGGTCAGAACCGAATTTGCACCGGCTTGCGCGCCCGCCATAATGTCATAAGAACGCAGGGGGTCCGGCCCCAAAAACAAATCCTCCAGTATCAGCGGGTCTCCCCCGCCGTGTCCGCCTTTACGGGGAACGACATACACCGTCTCCTTACCGCCAAATAGCGGGAAATAATCGATCGTTTGCTCCGGGACATGATATGCCGCCCGGCTGGACATCATTTCCTTCGTTTCAATTCTCCCCTTTGTCCCGTTAATGGCCAGACGGTACCCCTCATAGGGCAATGAGAAATTGACGGAATAGTTCAGGACAGCCCCCCGATCATATTTGATAACAGCGGCATACGTATCCTCAATATCGATCTCGGAATCAAAGATACAGGCATCCGCCCGGTATCCGGAATAACTGCCCGGCTTCATGTCCGTGGCGTTCAAGTGGTCATCCTCAGGCACCGTTTCTTTGCTCCGCGTAGACCAGCGCATGAAATAGGCGCAGCTCGTTTTGACACGGCATGTCCCGCAAAATCGCCCGTCTTCCTTGGCCGGGTTAAGCTCCCCTTCAGCGCCAAAATAATTCAGTCCTCCATATGCAAACGCTTCCAAAGGAGTCTGATTAATCCACCAATTGACCAGGTCAATGTGGTGCGTGCTTTTGTGAACCGACAAGCCTCCGGAATTGTTCCGGTTGCGGTTCCACCGTTTGAAATAGCTGGCACCGTGATACGTATCGAGATACCAGTTCAAATCCACCGAGGTTACCCGGCCGATGCGCCCTTCCAGCACAAGCTCCTTAATCCGGGTATGAATCGGCGCATAGCGGTAATTAAATGCCACATACAGCGTCCCCCGGCTGGTCTCCTGCGCGTCGAGCACCCGCTTGCAATCCGCCCCGTTAGTCACCATGGGCTTCTCCGAGATGACATCCAGATGCAGCTCCAGGCTCCGGACAATGTAGTCGGCATGTGTATGATCCGCCCCTGCTACAATGACGACCTCAGCTCCCGTCTCCCGAATCATCTGATCAAACTGATCCGGCAAATAACACGGCAGCCCGGCCAGCGCCGGAAACTTTCGGAAACAGTTTTGAAACCGGCTTGCATCGGAATCAAGCAGCCCGACGATCTCGCAATGCGCCTGAAACGTCTCCAGCATGGGACGGATGAACATGCCGTTTGCTCGTGTGCTGACTCCACAGATGACGTACTTCTTTTTGGCCAATAGTCCCACCCTCCAATCTGATGTTAAGTATAGATCGCCCACGCTGGCAAGGAACTGGCAAAATCGACCCTCATTATAGGGGGATTGTGCTTAGTGTGAAGATAAGGAAAATTTACAACTAAAAAACTGACCCCAATTATATTGGAGTCAGTTTGCAACTAGTTTATTTCATAATCTTCGTAATTCTGGATTATGTTACAGCTCATACAATAAATTGCTTACTTAGTTATAGGATATGTTGTTGATCCTAACAAACGATTCACCTGAAGTTGCTGAACCGCTAACTGGCGAATAAGAAGCCCCTGTCCCGAGCCAGAACTCAATTGGTCCAGAATACCCTGCTACATCAATTACTAATGTTCCATAATATTCATCGTCTACACTTGCAGTATCTGCAAAAGCTCGATGGTTAAAGCAGTTTCCGTCTGCACTGCCATATCCTTGTGGAATGGAAATAGAGTTTCCCCCACAAATAGTTAACTCCGCCCAATCAGGATTATTATAAACATAGGTCGTCCAATCGATGGTAATTTGATTGAGGTTTTCGACATAAGTTACACCATCTTGATAAATTGAGCAAGATGTCTTATAAGATGAGTCATAAGCTATCGTTCCCCTTGCAGACACATAACCGTCTTCTGCAGTTTGAATCTTATTTGAACAACCTTTGTAAATGCCTTCATCATTGTAAGTATAACTCGTCCATTGAATCGGATCAAACCTCGGCGTTCCATTTGCAAATGCAGCCTGACTCGAAAAAACCAAAGAACATACCACAAGCAGCAAACAAATCATCTTCCTCATTCTTCATTCCCCTTTTCTTATTTTAATGTTAATTACTTCTATAAATTAACATTTTTAAACATATAAAAATATAGGTCGTTCCTGCCTTGCTTTATCGAATTTTAAGCGTAAAATCCTGTTTAATTATGCCTAATTTAGGGGAATCAAGCTGCTAATGTTGATTAGTAAGCGTCTAATAACCAGGTGTATTGAAAAAGAAAAACCCATGGCTCTGAGGATCCACAGGCTCTACGTTATGTACAATGTTGCCCGACTGCCGGACTCCATGGGAGGTACGCATCAAGCAACTCCGGCTGCTGACGAAATGCAATCGCTGGTAACTGCTGCAACAGATAGACTAGTGCACTAAAACTTAAATATAACAACAGTTAAAAGCAAAGAACCTTATAATGGACTAAGAAATTCAGACAGCAAAAAAGGAGTAAGTTAGTTGTATGAGCACGATGCGAAGAAAGTTTACGCCTGAGCAAAAAGCACAAATCGTACTGGAAATATTAAAAGAAGAAAAGTCGGTTTCGCAGCTGGCTTCTGAACACAGCATCCATGCGAATGTCCTCCAGCGGTGGAAAACAGAAGCCGTTCAGAATCTGTACCAGTTGTTTGTGGATGACCGCAAAGGCATCACTAAAATGAAGTCCGACTATGAACAGCAGATCAATGACCTCTACGCAGAAGTCGGAAAGTTGACGACTCATAATGCGTGGCTCAAAAAAAAATCTGGCCTCTGAAACGACCCGCGAAGCCCGTATCGCCTTGTTGGAGTGGGATCGCCCCGAACTGCCTCTCACGGTGCAGAGCGAGCTGCTCAGCTTGAATCGCACCAGCCTGTACTACAAGCCGGTTCCTCCCTCTCCGGAGGAAATACGCCTCAAACACCGGATTGATGAACTCTACACGCAGTACCCCTTCATGGGCTCGAGACGGATTGCTGCCATGCTCCATCGAGAGGGGGAAACCGTTCACCGCAACACGGTACAAGTCTATATGCGGGATATGGGACTAGCCGCCATCTATCCTGGCCCCAATCTGAGCAAGCGGAATCTGCAGCACCGGATTCATCCGTATCTACTGCGAGGACTAACGATTGAGCGACCGAATCATGTCTTTGGCATCGACATTACTTACATCCGTCTGCGACAAGGTTGGATGTACCTGGTGGCCGTGTTGGACTGGTATTCCCGATTCGTTGTGGCCGGGGAACTCGATCAAAGTCTGGAGATTGACTTTGTTCTGGATACCGTTCGCCGTGCGCTAGAGGTGAATAAACCGACGATTTTTAACAGTGATCAGGGAAGTCATTTCACCAGTCCCCAATATACCGATCTGTTGAAGGCAGCGGATGTCCGCATCAGCATGGATGGAAGGGGACGGGCTTTGGATAACATTTTCACGGAGCGCCTGTGGCGCAGTGTCAAGTATGAAGAAGTGTATCTCCATGATTATGCATCACCACGGGAGGCCCGAAACGGCATTACTCGCTATCTGGACTTTTATAATTACATTCGTCCACATCAGTCTCTGAACTACCAATCTCCATCCGCTGTGTATAAGTCGGGCTAGGCGATTGTTCACAGGCGGACACGCTCCCGCTTGGGCTATGTCCTCTACCTGTGGACAACTACTGATGGTATCTAATTCCATTTATGGATCATCGTCTTTCTGCTTCTATAGCGTTCCTGCTGGATATGGGATGAATCTTGTGCCAATTTTCACACCTTAGAAATCTAAAAAAACTGTCTTGACTTCTTGTGCCACCATACCTTGCCTTTATAAGTCCATTTAAAAGGCTTGGCCATGGTGGAGTTGAAGTAGTCGATAAACGCAAACACTTGTTT
>NZ_JBBBNV010000039.1:0-27157 GCF_037137075.1 Paenibacillus sp. y28 | reverse complement strand
AAACAAGTGTTTGCGTTTATCGACTACTTCAACTCCACCATGGCCAAGCCTTTTAAATGGACTTATAAAGGCAAGGTTCTTTGCTTTTAACTGTTGTTATATTTAAGTTTTAGTGCACTAGTCACATTATAGGAAATGGCTATAAGCCTGATAGAATTTATATCTTTGAATTGTTCTCTCTATTGTGGTACAACAGAAATAGTGATTTTTTATAATTGAGGAGAGTGCAGGAATGGCAGACGTAAAAAAGATTGCAATTATTTCCGGCGACGGCATCGGCCCTGAAGTGGTTGCTGAAGCGGAGAAGGTTCTCGCGAAAACAGAAGAATTGTTCGGTTATAAATTCGAGAAGCAATATGGCTTGTTCGGCGGTATCGCTATCGACGAGAAAGGCACCCCGCTGCCGCAGGAAACATTGGACATCTGTAAAGATGCCGATGCGGTTCTGCTTGGCGCTGTAGGCGGTCCGAAATGGGACAACAATTCGAAGGAGCTGCGCCCGGAAACCGGCCTGCTGGGTATCCGCAAAGCGCTGGGACTGTTCTCCAACATCCGTCCGGCTGTTGTGTTCGATTGCCTGAAGGAAGCGTCGACGCTGAAGCCGGAAGTGCTTGAAGGCACTGATCTGATCGTTGTTCGCGAATTGACGGGCGGCATCTACTTCGGTGAGAAATTCCGCCGTGATTCCGAGAACGGCGAGGAGGCTGTCGACACTTGCGTGTACAATGTAAAAGAAGTAGAGCGCATCGTGCACCAGGCGTTCCAAATCGCTCAAACCCGCAGCAAGCGTCTGGCTTCCGTCGACAAGGCGAACGTGCTGGAAACCTCCCGCCTGTGGAGAGAAACGGTCAACGCGATTGCTCCGCAATACCCGGATGTTGAATTGGAGCACGTGCTCGTAGACAACTGCGCGATGCAGCTGCTGCGCCGTCCTTCCAGCTTCGACGTCATCGTAACCGAGAACATGTTCGGCGACATCCTGAGCGACGAAGCAGCGATGCTGACAGGCTCCATCGGGATGCTGTCCTCCGCTTCCCTGGGCGAAGGCAGCTTCGGCTTGTATGAGCCGGTTCACGGCTCGGCGCCTGACATTGCCGGACAAGGCATTGCGAACCCAATCGCAACCATCTTGTCGGTTGCTTTGATGTTCAAGCTGACCTTCGGCTATCAAGAAGCAGGCGACGTCATCGAAAAAGCAGTGAAAGAAGTGCTTGATGCCGGTCACCGTACGGGCGATATTGCAGTAGATAAGAGCAAAGCGATTGGCACCACAGCTATGGGCGACCTGATCGTAGCTGCAATGAAACGCTAATTATTGCTTTCATCATCAGCGTTAAATAAGCTCTAAAGGACCTCTAAAACCAACCGTATGTGTTGGAATTAGAGGTCTTTTTTGCTGCAGCGGCCTGGTTTTTACGGGCTCCATTGCCGTATCTGCAGATGCTTGGGAATCCGAGTCAGACAGCGGTGCGTGCACTTCTTGCTTCGTAATAAAACAGGCAAGTTGCCTATAATTAAACTGTGCATTGACGCTTCGTGCGGGCATGGGCTACAGTAGCATTGATGCGATTCGGCTTTTGCGGCAAGGAGGATGAACATGGAACGCAAGCAGTCAACAAATACGCTTCAGCAATATGCGGCGATGCTTAGCAAGTACCTGCTTCCGCAGCGGAGCACGCTGGCGGCGCTCACCGTGCTGCTGTTCGCTTCAATTGGCCTTCAGCTCATTAACCCGCAAATCATACGTTATTTTATAGATACAGCTCAAACCGGCGGCGAGTTGCAGCCGCTTTTTTATGCGGCGGGCTTATTTATTGTTTTTTCCCTGATTCAGCAGCTGATTTCGATCGTGGCCGCGTATTTCAGCGAGAATCTTGGCTGGAAGACGACGAACCGTCTGCGGGGTGATTTGGCGGAGCACTGCCTGTCTCTGGATATGTCGTTTCATAAGACGCAAACGTCCGGCTCGATTATTGAACGGGTGGACGGGGATGTGAATGCGCTGGCCAACTTTTTCTCCAGCTTCATGATTCATTTGGCCGGAAATCTGATTCTTATGGTGGGCATTCTGGTGCTGCTGTTCCGTGAAAATTTGCTGGTCGGCATCGGTATGACCGTATTTGTGGTATTCGCTGTGTTGACGATTCAGTGGATTCGTAAATTTGCGGTGCCGGTGTGGGCGAAGTGGCGGCAAATAAACGCCGAATTTTACGGCTTTATCGGCGAGCATCTGGAGGGCACGGAGGATACGCGCGCCAATGGGGCGGCCGGCTATGTCATGAGCCGCTTCTACGCGCTGCTGCGCCGGATGCTGCCTCTGCGGACAAAGGCGTTTCTCGGCTTCGGGATGATGTGGATTACGACGATTGTCGTCTTCGCCCTCGGCAATGCGATGGCATTCGGCATCAGCGCTTATTTGTGGAAGCAGGGGGCGGTTTCACTCGGAACGGTGTACCTTATTTTTTATTACACGGAGCTGCTGGCTAAACCGATTGAAAAAATTCGCACTCAGCTTGAGGATCTGCAGCGGGCGGACGCCAGTTTGTTACGTATCCGCGAGCTGCTGAACACCCGGTCCCAAATTACCGATGGGCCGGGAACACCGCTCCCGGCCGGAGCGCTGGCGGTGGAGCTACAGGACTTGACGTTCGGCTACGATGACACACCGACGCTGCAGGACCTGCAGCTGCGCCTTGTGCCCGGGCAGACGCTTGGATTGCTGGGACGCACCGGCAGCGGCAAGACGACGCTCGCCAGACTTCTGCTGCGCTTCTACGATCCGCAGCAGGGCGGTGTGCTGCTGGGCGGAGTGGATATTAGGGAATGTAAGCTGAGCGAGCTGCGGCGGAAGGTTGCCATGGTGACGCAGAATATTGAAATATTAGAGGGCAGTGTCCGGGAAAATTTGACGATGTATGATGATTCCATTGCAGATGAGCGGATTATTGAGGTGCTGGACGATCTTGGCCTGGGCGCTTGGCGCATGTCATTGCCGCAGGGGCTTGATACACCGCTTGCTTCCGGGGGCGGCAGCCTGTCCGCGGGGGAAGCGCAGCTGCTTGCTTTTGCACGGGTCTTCTTGACCGATCCCGGTCTTGTTATTCTGGATGAAGCCTCCTCCCGGCTGGACCCGCTCACGGAGCGCCGCATTGAGGAAGCGATGACAAAGCTGCTTCAGGGACGCACCTGTATTATGATTGCCCACCGCCTGGCAACAGTACAGCGGGCGGATCAAATTATGGTGCTCGAAAACGGGCGCGTGCTGGAGCAGGGTAAACGGATCGAGCTTGCCGGAAATCCGAACTCCCGGTTCAGCCAGATGCTGGCGGTTGGTCTTGAGGAGGTGCTGGTGTGAGTACGTTTACGTTTTTGTGGCGTTTAATTCGCTATCGTCCGGGCTGGTATCTTATGAACATGCTTGCCTGGACGCTCGTTCATTTGGCGCCGATAGTGCCGGGTCTGCTGACCAAAGCCTTCTTCGACGAGCTGTCCGGCACATCGGAGCTTAGTTTTGGCGTCTGGGGCATTATTGCCTTGCTGGTGGGCGTTGCCCTCGGAAGGGTGGCGCTCATTATCGGCGGATTTATTACGGACGTGCATTCCCGGTTCCGCATGGGGATGCTGCTGCGGCGTAATTTGCTGGAGCATGTGCTGAAGCAGCCGGGGGCCAGAGCTATCCCCTGTTCGCCGGGAGAGGCTATCAGCCATTTCCGTGACGATGTGGACCAGACGGAGGAAGCGGCAAGCTGGTCTGTAGACGTAGTCGGGATGCTGGGCTTCGCAATCCTGTCCAGCTATATTTTGATTCAGGTGGATGCCCAGATGACGCTGCTCGTCTTCGTGCCGCTTATTCTGGTCGTTACCGCTGCGCAGCTGGCAACCTCCCGCCTGCAGAAGTACCGGGCTGCCAGCCGGGATGCGACGGCCAAGGTGACGGGCGCTATAAGTGAAATGTTCTCTAATGTGCAGGCCGTACAGGTGGCCGGGGCAGAGAAACGTGTGATAGAGCGCTTCAATCGGCTTAACGAAGCACGCCGCAAATCGATGGTGAAGGATAAGCTGCTGACCGAGTCGCTGGACTCTGTTTTTACGAACTCGGTCAATCTGGGAACAGGGCTCATTCTGCTGCTGGCAGGTTATAAGATGCGAGGCGGCGAGTTCACGGTCGGCGATTTGTCTCTCTTCGTCTATTATTTGACCTTTGTGACGCAGCTTATTTCCAACGTTGGCAAATTCCTGACGTATTTCAAGCAGATGTCGGTCGGCCTGCGTCGCCTGATTTCGCTGCTGCAGGGAGCGCCCGCACAGGTGCTGACTGTGTATAAGGGCCTTCATTTGCGGAAATCGGATGCGGACGGCTCTGCAGCGAAAGCTTCGCCCGGGGAGAGGAACGGCAAATTGCCGATCGGCGGGCAGACCAAGGAGCGGGATAGCACAAGCGATCCGGTAACTGCTGCGGCACGCTCAGGGCTGCCGTCTCATTCGGAGGAGCCGGCGGCGTCTGGTTGGAGCGGGCAGGCTTTACCATCCCGCGAGGCGGATGCAGCTGCGGCGGGGCAGTCCCGGAGGGAAGCCTCTGTATCGGGTAATTCCGGTGCGTCCAGGCCTTTGCCGGGGTCAATGCCGCATTCGGAGGAGCACCGGCAACCGGCAGAGGCCGGCGAACGGCTGGAGCTGCTTGAGATACAAGGGCTGACCTTTGTATATCCGGAGACCGGCCGGGGGATCCACAATATTTGCTTACGCCTCCCGAAAGGCTCGTTCACCGTTGTAACCGGCATGATCGGTTCAGGGAAAACGACGCTCGTTCGAGCTTTGCTCGGCTTGCTGCCCATGGATAGCGGAACCATCGTCTGGAACGGCCGGACAATAAACAATCCGGGCGATTTCTTTGTCCCGCCCCATAGCGCTTATACTGCACAAATCCCGCGTCTCTACAGTGATAAGCTGCGGGATAATATTTTGCTCGGCTATCCTGAACGGAACGGAAATTTGGCGCAGGCGATTCATTCGGCGGTCTTGGAAGAGGATATTGTGCATCTGCGGGAGGGGCTGGATACTGTGATTGGCCCGCGGGGAGTTAAGCTGTCCGGCGGCCAGGCCCAGCGTACCGCTGCGGCCCGCATGCTGGTACGCGATGCGGAGCTGTACGTATTCGACGACCTATCCAGCGCGCTGGATGTGGAAACCGAGCGTAAGCTGTGGGAGCGGCTGTTCCGCGATCGCGGGGAAGCGACCTGTCTGGTTGTGTCACACCGTAAGGCGGCGCTAGCCCAGGCGGATCACATTGTTGTGCTGGAGGACGGGCGAATTGAAGCGGAAGGGACGGCCGACCGGCTTCTTGCCGTGAGTGAGCCGTTCCGCAGGCTGTGGTACGGGAATGAGGAGCCGCAAAGCGCTCCTAGTTGATGGCCTGCAGCCGTATCCCGTACCACAGACGGAGCACGGCTGAAGCTTACATTATTCATCATGGGCACTTCATGAGGCTGCTTCTTCATGGGGTGCTCTTTTTGGCTTTTTTTGTCGATTAATGGACCATCAGTGACAAGAAATATGACAAATAGACAGGAAACCGGGCACCGGATCGCGAATGAGTAAGGCAGAAGAGGGAACAAGCCGAGGAGCGTTAGCTAATGAATAAGACGTGGATCATCCTTGTCGTCAGCATCATCGTTGTCTTCTTGCTGCCTGGCTATTGGATTGTGAACTGGGTACAGTCGGATCAACGGAATCCGGAGGCGCAGTCCGGGCTTATGGATTTAAGGGGGTAGGATTTCGTCGAATTACAACTACTCCTCGGGCGGCATGATTACCGCAATTGAATTCGGCAGCCAGCAATCGATTCTCAACGTCCGGGAATGGGATTTGTACTCGGATGTGTTTACTTCCGCCAGCTTTTTAATTCCTGCGCTTTTTTTCCTGCTGCTGTACCGGCTGCGGAGAGAGGAGCGTTCGCTGCTTTATCTTGGCGGCTTTTGCGTAGCTAGCATGGTTTACGTGCAGAGCTGCTGATGGAGCTGAGCTATTATTTGCGAGCCAGCTTCGATTTTCAAAATGATGAGCAGCTTACCACGGTCCATAAGGAATTGGAGCTGGTGAAATCCTATCTGATTCTGGAAAAAGCCCGGTTCGACGAGCGCCTGCACGTGGAGTACACCGTCGAAGGCAATTTGAATGCCCGGATTCCGCCTCTCAGCATACAGCCTATCGTTGAAAATGCAGTCCGGCACGGCCTGATGCAAAAATCGCAAGGCGGTACAATCCAAATCAACATCACGATTACGGAGCTTGAGGTAAGCGTGGTGGTCGCCGATGACGGAATGGGGATGCGGCCTGAGCGCATGCAGCAGGTGCTGTCAGAGGATGATAGGTCCGGGGGCGTCGGCCTCCGCAATGTTCATCGACGGCTGCTCACCCTGTATGGCAAAGGACTTGACATAGAAAGCGAATGGAGGCGGGGCACGATAGTCAGCTTCGCCGTACCGAGAGCCATGCCGGAAATGCTTCAAACTAAATTGGCATAGCATCGTGCCCTGGCAAACCGATCGGTCCGTTGATTAAAGGGATTAAAGGACAATCATTAGGATAGACGAAGGCGCAAGCCAAATGAATGGGGAGTTTCGCTCTGCACTGGACTAGACAAGCAACAGGCGTCAGCACAATGATGCGGCAATCGCGCCCTCGCCCTGGGCCAGCCACGGCCACGGTGAACGGGTGGACAGTTACCCCTGTAGAAAGAATCGAGCTAGTTTCGCGCTAAAGCGTTTCACTTTGTCAGAAGAGGTGAGAAAGGTTGAAGGCGATTTTAATTGATGACGAGAAGCCGGCTATTACACATTTGGAGCGGCTGCTGCGCAAGGACGGCCGAATCGAAATAGCTGGCAAGTATAACTCGGCGATAGATGGGCTTGAGCATCTGCGGGAGGACCCTGCTGCCGATGTTGTGTTTCTCGATATAGAAATGCCCGAAATGAACGGTCTGGAAGCCGGTGAATATATTCAACAGCTGAACCCGGAAATTCGGATCGTGTATATTACAGCGTATTCGGAATATGCGATCGAAGCTTTTGAGCTTCATGCGCTTGATTATTTGTTAAAGCCCGTTCATCCCGAACGGTTTGGGAAAACGTTGGACCGCATTCAGGAATTCATGGCTCAGCGGACAGAGCGTGCTCAGACGACGGCGGTAAGGCAGAATACTCCCGATCTCTTATGCTTCGGACGGCTGTCCTTGTCCAGAGGGGCGCATAAGCAGCTCAAATGGAGGACCCACAAGACACAAGAATTGTTCGCCTATCTTCTTCATCACAAAGGCCGCTGGCTCACAAAAGGGCATTTGCTGGAGGTGCTTTGGCCCGAATATATTCATGACAAGGCTGTTACACATCTGCATACCTGCGTATACCAGATTCGCAAGCAGTTGAAGGAAAGCGGCCTTGAGATGCTGGTGGAGTTCGCGCAGGAAAGCTATCGTCTTACATCGGATCAGGTCGTTACGGATGTAGAGCAATTTGAGCAGTCGTACCGTTGCGATACAGTCAATTCAAGCCAGCAGCTGGCACAGGTGGATCGCATTCTTTCCCTGTACCGGGGTGATTATTTGGAGGAGCATGATTATGCATGGGTCAAGTCCAAAAAAAGGGATCTTCTGCAGAGATATATGCAGCTGAGTTTGGCTGCAGCAGGCTATGAGCTGCGAAACGGGCAGCAGCGGCAGGCCGTTCGTCGGCTAAACAAGCTTCAGGAAAAGGAGCCGTATTCCGATGAAATATGCCGTCTTTTGCTGACAGCCTATGCGGGGCTTAACGACTATGCTTCCCTTCAAGCGCATTATGAGTCCTTCGCGGCGCTTCTGGCCAGCGAGCTGCAGGCGGAGCCGGAGCAGCTGACGAAGGAGCGATACATGGAGCTTCGAAAGGTACGCTAGCTGCGGAGGAATGTCGTCTTTTTAATGCATAGCATTTCCGGCTCCTTCGAGTCTTGACGCGTGCAGCATTCATTGCTGCACGCATGTCCGACTGACGTCCAGTACATATACAGCAGGAGCGGCAATAACGAAGGAAGCCCTGAAAAAGATGGCTACAGGGTCCGGATTTGAAATGTTCCGGCTCTCGGCGGCTTGCGCCATATCATGGACTGAAAGTGGGGTTTGCCTTCGGCAAGGGGAATAACCCGGAAATAGACGGGCTCCAGGAAGCTTCCGACAACATCCTGAACAGAGCGATCCGTATAGAAAGAGAAGAAACGTTTCGGTTCATAAGCATCCTCCTCCCAAACCCCTTCCGAATCAGGCCCGCCGTACACACCCATATAAAATAATCCGCCCGGGCGCAGCACACGGCGAATCTCCAGCAGCACCTTCACTATATCCGCTTTGGGCACATGGAGCAGACAGTTCAGGGCGTACACCGCATCGAACCTTCCATCGGGGTAGGTCATTTTGTAAAAATCCATAACCTCGGCCTGCAGGCCCTTCTCACGGCAAAGCTGTACCATACGGGGAGACAAGTCCGAGCTGGTTACTTCATAACCCGTTTGCGCAAAGAACAGGCTGTCTCTTCCTGTGCCTGCGCCAATCTCCAGCAGGGAAACGGCCCCTTCCTGCTGCAGTCTGGTATGGAAATGGGCCCGTTCAATTTCCTTCCAGTCCTGCTTCTCCATCCGCTCTCTCTCACATGCATGCCGATCATAGGCAGCGGACAAATGCTGCTTCCATTCCGGTGACTTCACTGCGCTTCACCCCAAATAAAAGAATAGATGGAACCTAAATATTGGAACATATACAATTAAATTATACATAAATAATACAAACAAACGTTCGTGAAAACAAGGGGTTTATATTAAAATAATTATTAATCAATAATAGATGTCATGTTGACTTCGACCCTTGCAAATGTTACGATTTTACTTGTGAAAATATAGATTTCCTGGGAGGTTACATAACCATGGCTGATCGTTTGGTTGGTAAAAAAGCACCTGATTTTACATTGGCAACCGCACTGGGTAACGGACAAGATTTCGGTAAAGTTTCTTTGTCCGACTATAGCGGCAAATGGCTCGTTCTGTTCTTCTATCCGCTGGATTTCACATTTGTATGCCCAACAGAAATTA
Organism: Paenibacillus sp. y28; assembly: GCF_037137075.1. NCBI lineage: Bacteria > Bacillati > Bacillota > Bacilli > Caryophanales > Paenibacillaceae > Paenibacillus > Paenibacillus sp. y28. The sequence goes on along the minus strand of NZ_JBBBNV010000039.1, from coordinate 18,046 downwards.
TCGCTCTGAGCGATGCGATTGAGCAGTTCTCCGACCTGGATACTGAAATCCTCGGTGTCAGCGTGGACAGCATCCACTCCCACCGCGCATGGCTGAACACCCCGCGTGAAGCGAACGGTCTCGGCAAGCTGAACTACCCGCTCGGCGCGGACATCACCAAATCGGTAGCAAAAGACTACGGCGTTCTGATCGAAGAAGAAGGTATCGCGCTTCGCGGCCTGTTCATCATCGATCCGGACGGTATCCTGAAATACCAGGTTGTAAACCACAATGATGTAGGTCGCAGCGTAGACGAGACGCTTCGCGTTCTGCAAGCACTGCAATCCGGTGGTCTGTGCCCGGCGAACTGGAAGCCAGGCCAAGGACATCTGGTGGCGAAATAAGCTTTGCCCAAGCTATGACAGGACTTCGCTGAGTTGGATCATCCTTTTGGATGTGCTCCTTCAGCTTGAAACCCTCCTGCCTGCACGTGTGCAGGGGGAGGGTTTTTTACGATATAATCTCCGTCCAGGTGGAGCAAACCTGAAGCAGCATCCATGTCCGGACCACGAGAAGCACAGCAAGTAGGCTGCAAGTGGTGTCGAAGCGTAGTTTCGTTAATGACGGAACAATATACTAGCGCACGTGTTTACGAGTACTGCTTCCAGCTCGTAGCGTGGCGTCCCATGACCATAGCCAACCAAATCAGTAAATCGCAAGCAGGTTTAGCCGGATGATGCCCGTCTGAGCAATGACGGCGAAGCGGATATCCGGCGGGATTCGAATATACATCGCAGATACTCATAAACTAGGTTGTAACCCGGAATAGGGTAAATCGGCTGCTCGCTTGCTGAAGAAAGAACGCCGGTTAGGCGGCCGGACCCCAATTGTAAAGGAAAACAAAAGGAGGGAAACACGATGCCGATGCGTTTAAGGACGGAGCTGCCCGGCTTTGCCGGTGTGACGGAATGGATTAACAGCCAAGTGGACTTGGAAGCCTTGCGCGGCAAGCCGGTGCTGGTGCATTACTGGGCGGTAAGCTGCTATATGTGCAAGGAGGGCCTGCCCCTGTTGAACGAATGGCGGGTCAAGTTCGGGGAGCAGTACGGCTTGCAACTGGTCGGAATTCATATGCCGCGTTCTGAGAAGGATACGGATGTGGAGGCGGTCAAGGAAATGGTCAAGCAGTACGAGCTGCAGCATCCCATTGCTGTTGATAATGCTCATGCGGTAACGGATGCTTTTCAGAACGAATATGTGCCTGCTTTTTATTTGTTCGATGATCAGCTGCAAATGCGGTTTTTCGGCGCCGGAGAGAAAGCGCTCGGTATGGTAGAGCAGCGAATACATAAAATTTTGGGACCTAAAGAATAGAGGAGGAGTAAATGATGAATTTGCCATCGGATTTGAAATATAGCGTAGAGCACGAATGGGCGCGAATCGAAGGAAACCGGATTACGGTCGGAATTACAGATTTTGCTCAAAATGAGCTGGGCGACATCGTTTTCGTAGAGCTTCCTGAAATCGGCGCGGAGGTTCAATACGGTGAGCCGTTCGGCAGCGTGGAATCGGTCAAAACGGTTTCGGAGCTGTACGCGCCGGTATCCGGCAAAATCGTGTCAATCAACGCTGCGTTGACGGATTCCCCTGAAAAGGTGAACGAAGCTCCCTATGAAGCCGGCTGGATGATTGTTATTGAGATGGCCGATCCGTCCGATCTGGATAAGCTGTGGTCTCCTCAGAAATATGCCGAAACCTACGGTGATTCCTAGTCCTGGCTGAACGTACAAACTGAACGTACCAATTGAACGTACCAATTGAACGTACAAATACCGCATGTTCCCCGAAAACGGAGCGATGCGGTATTTTTTTGCATCAGGGCATGGTTGTTTTACCGGGGTGATCTGGCCCGGCAATAGGGGCTTATAGCGATAATCCCAGCGTGAAGAGCGGCATCGCATGACCGTGCTCGATCACATCCAGCTATGCCGGTTTGTAAGAGCAGCAGCTTAACGGAGAAGGACTATCGAACAAGACGGCCGTAGTATATTGTAGAAAGAGACGATAAGGTTCATATATAAACGAAATCATAATATGTTTACTATAAAATAAACATTTGAGGTGAACGTAATGAGTGAACTGCATGAGATGTTTTGGTCTGCCTCGCTTGACGAGCTGAAGCGGGGATATGTGTTTCAGGCTCAGACGGGCCTATATACATGCTTAATCTGCGGTACGGAGCTTGAGCAGGGGATTGTCTTTGCAGACGGGGAGCGCTTGTATGAAGCGGAGAAGTTTATGCAGGTGCATATTAACGCGCAGCATCAATCCATGTTTCATTACTTGCTCCAGATGAATAAACGCTATACGGGGCTCACGGACCACCAGAGGCGGCTGCTGGATCTGTTCCAGCAAGGGCTCAGCGATGCGGAAATCGTGAAAGCGCTGGAGGGCGGCAGCACCTCCACGATTCGTAATCACCGTTTTACGCTGCGGGAGAAGGAAAAACAAGCCAAGGTGTTTCTTGCTTTGATGGAGCTGCTTCATTTACCTGCGCCGAAGCCTCAGCAGCTTATTCCGATTCACCGGACGGCAGCGATGGTCGACGAACGGTTTGCGATTACGGAGCAAGAGCATGCCGAAATTCTTGAGATGTATTTCAAGGAAGGGCTTGACGGTCCGCTCAGTAAATTTCCGAAACGGGAAAAGCGCAAGCGGGTGCTGCTGAAGCACATCGTGAAGCGCTTCGACAGCAAGCAGACATATACCGAGAAAGAGGTTCAGGCGATTCTGAAGCCAATATTCCATGATCACGCCACGCTGCGGCGGTATTTCATTGAATACGGATTTATGGAGCGCAAGGAAGACGGCAGCGCCTACTGGGTTAAGGAATAAGAAGGAGAGCTGCGGTCAATTCCTCGGACCAAGCTCGCCGCGCAGAGTGTGGTGGAGCAGTAGGAGGATATGCCCATTAATCATTTCGGATGAGCAAATAGATGATTAGCCCCATTAGCGGGAACAGCAGCATCGCCAAGAGAACAATGAGGGCGTATTCCCGGCTGCGGCCCCGGCTCAGCGCATCACGGTAAGCCCAGATACAAAGCGCAACATGCGCCATGAAAAACACAAACACCATGAAAAGAAACACGAGACCCGTAATTCCAAAACTTGTACTCATTGCTGGTTCCCCCTGTTCTGATGGGTTAAAAGAGCCCATAGCTGTTATAACGTAATCCATAGCCTTGAAGTTGCAAAAACGGAAACATTTGCATAGCGGTCTGCGTCATTATACCATAGAGTCAGACAGCCATCCCCATCTGGTGATCGGGAGCCAGGGAGCAAATCATGGAATGGCGTCGGCATGCTGTACAAATCAGGGCTGACTGATGGTTTGCCAAAGACGCAAGCCATGGTTCTGCAAAAGTTTTTGCACCCTACTGCCGTTGGACGGCTTGGGGCAGCATAAACAAGAGGCAATCTGCTTCGCCGGTCGGTACAACAATCCTGTACCATTCGAAAGGAGGCATGACGGTGTCGAGAAAATGGCTGGAGCGGGAAAGCGCACATTGGGTCCAGAAAGGCATTGTCAGTGAAGAGCAGGTAAGGAATATTATGGAGCTGTATCCGGTTGAACGGCATGCCGGTCGTATTCTTCCCGTACTCGGGGCGCTGCTTGTCGGGCTGGGGGTGCTGTCGTTCGTAGCAGCGAACTGGCAAGGCATTCATCCGTTTGCGCGGTTGGCGATTCTTTTGGTGACCTTAACCGGCTTCTATACGGCGGGGGAACGCTTTGTTAAACAAGGCAATGAGAAGCTCGGCATAGCGCTGGCCGGAGCTGGACTTCTCACCTTCGGGGGCAGCTTGTTCCTGATTGCCCAGATGTTTCATTTAACGAGCAACAACATCGCGTCTTTCGTGCTATGGGGAGCGTTCGGGACAGCGCTGACCTGGCTGTACCGAAGCCGGTTCATCTTTATCCTCACTGCGGCAATTCTCGTGATCAGCCAGTTCTACAGTCTGAATGAGTTCCATACGTTCAGCTATGTTAGCGCAGCGCTGCTGCTTGCCGGGCTGGGCAGCTATTGGTGGCGTTATTGCAGCGGACTGCTGTCTCTTGTGCTCGGAGCGGCCGTACTGATTGAGTGCGCGGGTTTTATAAGTCACTGGGATGGAGAGCCGATATGGTTCATTGTGCCTCTTATGGTTTTGTATACAGCAGGAGACTGGCTGCGTCAGAAGGAGCGGGATGCGGTTTATCCGCTTCAGGCGCTGGTGCTGGCGGTTGCTTATCTGATGGCTCTGTTCGGGGCGGCCATTGACGAGCTGTCGATCTACTCCCGTCCTTGGGCGGATGCGCCGGTTTTCATTCCGATTCTGCTGGTGCTGGCGGCGCTGTCCGCCTGGGGGAAGCAGCGGCGGAAGCGTCTCGGCTCCTTGCCGGAGTGGCTGATACTGCTCCCGGCCTTCTTGCTGCCGATGGGAAGCTCCGGAGTAACCTATCTGCTGCTCATGTTTTTGTTCTCCTTGTATGTGCTGACAGCGGGCTTCAAAGCCCAGTGGCGGTTCAAAATCAACCTCGGCACATTGCTGTTTCTGGCAACGACACTGGTTGCTTACACGAAGCTGACCTGGGGGTTTATGGACAAATCCATGTTCTTCCTCATTGGCGGACTGCTGCTGCTTGGGATCAGCTGGTACCTCAATAAGCAGAAACGGGAAGCGCTGAAGCCGGAAGGAGGGAACCCCGATGAGCTCAATGACCGGAGCAAGAAGTAAAAGAACAGTCCGGATCGGCGTACTGCTTGCGCTTCAGGTTTTGTTTCTGCTTGGCTTGGCCGGGAGCTACTACGCCACGGGCTGGTTCGGCAAGGAGATCCGGCTGCAGACCGCTCCCGTAGATCCGCGTGATTTGTTTTACGGGGATTACGTGCGTCTGAGCTATGATATTAGCCGTATTCCCGTCTCGAAATGGACGGGAGAGGAGCCCATCCAGGCGGAGAACTACCCCGTCGGCAAAAAAGTATATGTGCTCCTCCAGCCGGGAGCGGATGGCGTCTATGAGGTCAAGTCCGCTTCCTATGACAAGCTGCAAGCCGCAGGCGAGGAGACCGTGCTTGAAGGACGGCTGGAGTGGGTCAGCTCCCTGCAAGCTGCGGTGGAGGCCGTTGTCGAATATGGGCTGGAACGGTACTACGTGCCGGAAGGAACCGGCCGTGAACTGGAGGATCAAGCCCGGAATATGATTGTCCGTGTTCAGGTTGCGCCGTGGGGGCAGAAAAAAATTAGCGGCTATGAGTGGAAATAGCGCATAAACTATAAACGATGCCTTGGCAAACAAAGATGCCGTCCTCCTGCGGGAACAGGGGATGGCATCTTTGTTTTTTGGAGGGGAGATCGTGGAGCTGACCACAGGCAGCATTCACTTTCCTTTAAATTGTTTCTCTGCCGCAGGTGACTCTTGTTGTCTGCCATCCATACGGGAAGCTGTCCGGCACCAGCCCTCAAGCCTGCATGAAGGGGGGGAGGATGCACTGTCAAGCGGCGCGCAGTGCTTCGCTTGGTAAGAGAATGATTGACCTTGTATGTTCTACATCCAATGCTTGTAAATGCCATTCGCGCTTTTGCCGGTGAGCTTATGGTATTTGTTCATGTATTTAACCACGGTGAGCACGAAGGTTGCATGAGACCAGGTCAGCGGGGCGACGGATAGCGGGCTGCCATCCATCGGATCGACCTGCTCGGACAGGATGCCGCTCTCCATCGCATGGGCGATGACCCATTCGAGCGTTTGCTTCGGACCTTGCAGCTCCTCAATGGTTTGAGCCGTCTCGATCTCGTGCTCCGCGGTCCAGAGCGTACAGATAATCCACGGATTCCCCGGAATTTTCTCGATATCGGAGGAGCGCTGGAAATAGTAGTCATGGTAGTAACGGGCTACCCCGCCGACCGGCGTTTTAATGGTCAAGCCGTCCTTGATGGCCTTCATCGTGCTGACAACACGGGGATCGGTGGCCGGAAGAACGCCGAATTCGAAGATGCCGTACATGCTGCTCTCCAGGGTCGGGTCCTTCACCCACTCGCCGTCCTTCTGATATAAGCCCCGGACAAAGCGTCCAAGCTGCTCATCGTACAGGTGGGTCAGAATGCCTTCCTTAATCCGCTCGGCGTGCATTTTGTAGCGCAGGCTCCGTTCATCGTCGCCGAACAGCTTGGCGAAGTTGGCGGCGGCGATCAAGCCTCCGTACACGGCTGAGGTCGTAAACGTAAAGATGCCGTAACGCTCCTCCCACAAGTCGTAGCTCGGCTTGGGCAGGTTCAAATCCTCTTCGACGTACTGGTACAGGAAACGGGCTGCTTTGCGGATGAGGCTTTTGTAGAGGGACTGCGGCAGCTCAATCACCCCATGCTGGGCGTAATCCTGCCACAGGGTGAACAGCACGAGCGCCGTTTCATCCTCCTGAATGGGCAGCTGCTGCTTGCCGCCGACGATATAGGGATGCCAGCTGGAGCCGACGGTGCCGTCCGGGTTGTATTTGTGATGGAGATAGCCTTCGGGAGACAGCGCAGCGGCGCAGAAGTGGAAGAACGGGACGATCATCCCCTGATAACCGGCCATCGTCATCGCATAAGCGACGAGCGCGCCGTCACGGGGCCACATGTAGCTGTAATGATCGCGGTTGTACTGCATGATGTCGGTGTCGTTGGCGGCAATGATGGCCCCGTCGACATCGGTTTGGGTACGGACCATCAGCAGGCTGTGCTTGAACATGCGGATAATATCATCGCTCAGGTCGGCATAATCGCGGCTCGCCTTGTTGACCCAGTGCTGCCAGTATATTTTGACGCGGTCCAGCAGCTTGCCCGGATGGCTTTCCTTGACATAAGCGTCCAGCTTTTTGACTTCTTCCAGGCTTTTGCCGATGGACAGCCAGTAGTAGATTTCGCGTTCCGCTCCGGGCGGAATGAAGGTCCGGATGCTGATGGTGCTGTCTACCGAGCCTTGGGCGATGGCATTGCCCATCAGATGGCCGTCCTCGGCATCCTTCCAGGTCCCTTCGGCATTATGGAACCGCTTGACCCCCGCGGTGAACTGATAAATTCCTTCCCGTTCGGTTTCGGCCATGCCGTTGAACATAAAGTAGCGGTCTTTCTTGTAGTGAAACATGGTGTGGTTTTCCGGATAATAAACGGCGGTATCGCCGACCTCGGTTTCATTAATCATCATATCCTGGCTGAAAAAGACCCGGACTTCCTTTTGCTCGGCGCCATGGTTCGTAATCCGGACCCGCTTTAAGTAAATGTTATCGCGCTGATGGACGCCGTCGTTCAGCACAAGCGCAATGCCAAGCTCCGGATTGGCCGCTGTTACCTCGGTGACCAGCGAATCTTCCGTATAGGCGAGCTTGATTTCCCATTCGGGGTCGCTCAGCCAGGAGAACTGGCCGTCTACCCACAGGCCCATGCGGCACAAGTAGCCGCCGACATGGTTAAGCTGGCCGACGTAAGGGTAGTACACATCGCGGATAAAGCAATGCTGATCCAGATTAATCAAAATTTTACCGTTGCCGACTACGAGATGCCTTGGCATAAGATCCACATCCTTATCCGTATATTCCGCTGTCTCTGCTATATTATGTACGTTGTTTCTTCCATCTTACTAAGAAGAGGAGCTGTTTTCCATAGTTAATTTCTTTTTTTTCTGAAAATTCGCTCTCACCGAGCCCTGCACAGCATTCCAGAGGGGCTTTGGACGTTGAAATTCGTTTTGGAAATCATTTATACCTATGCGAAAGGCGCGCGCCCGATTATACTGAATTACATATTTTCGTCTGCAAAAAGAGGATAATTCGCGCGGCAAAGCGAATATGTATGTACAAAGCGGCAGTATCCGCAAGGTGTTGGAGGAGGAGTGCAAGATGAGTTTTTGCTGCGGAGCCAGTATGATTGGAACCCAAGGAACACTGAAACATTATCGCACGCACATTCACAACGTACCATTGTTATTTTGCCCGGTATGCCACCGCATCGAGGTGCACTACCTGATTGAGCACGAATATGAGATTTTAGCCGAGTATGCGCACGGAGACGGCGCCCATGAGATTGATTTTCAGGAATATGTGGACGGCCGGGAGAATCCCGCCTTATATGAAAATTGTGTAAATGATGAGAGCGAGGAACCGCTCGACATCGTACTCAATCAAATCGATATGGCGCTTGACCTGCTGTCTGTGGCAAAGCAAATGGCCGATGCCGAGTGGGAGGAACAGCTCAAGAAGCGGCTGTCCGTACTCAGCAAACGCAAGGCGAAGCTGCGGGAGAAGAAATCGCTGGGCCATTCCCGGTAACCGGGAGGACCGTAACATACTCGCGCGCCCCTGGGCGATGGATAAAAAGCAAGCGCCCCGGAGGGCGCTTTTTTAATTCAAAGGGAATTCAAGCGCCCGCTCATTCGAGATATAATAGTAGAGCTAGCGAATTTCCCGGATTTTTTAGCTCGTCCGGAACATAAAACGGTTTCATGGTCCTGTTGTTTTCAGGTCCTGTTTTCGGGACTACAGTCACGGACAGGCCCGAAAGCAATGTGGTATAATAGTCGAGATTGACCCCCGCATATTCCGGGACGATTTCGAACAATATTGTGTGAGGTGGAACGGTTGTTACTCGTACTGTTTAAAAAGTTTTTGGGGAAACGCCAGTCTCACCAAGCCCCCCAATTAAATACAGAATCACCTGAAGAAAAGGTGATGCGCATTCAAGGAGGCGACGTCAGGCTCCGTAATGAATTCATCACGGACTACCAGCCCTATGTGGCCAAGATGACGAGCCGTTTTTGCAAGCGATATATAGATCCCGCCAAGGATGATGAGTTCAGCATTGCGCTTGGCGCATTTAATGAGGCTATCAGCCAGTTTTCCGCGGAATCGGGCCGTTCGTTTCTCAGCTTTGCCGAGACGGTCGTCCGCCGCAGGCTGATTGATTATGTCCGCAAGGAACAGCGCTTCACCGGCCAAATTCCCCTGAGTTCCTTTGACGTGCAGGATGAAGAAGACAACATTATTAATCCTGTGGAGAACCAGCAGGCTGCGCTCGTGTATGACAGTGAACGGTTAATCGAACAGCGTCAGGCGGAAATCGCCGATTTCAACGACTGCCTGAAGCAATTCGGAATGACCTTCTCCGAGCTGGCCGAAATTTCCCCGAAGCATGTCGATTCCCGTCAGGCTCTCTTTGCTATCGGCTATATCTTGTCCAGTGACGCAGAGCTGATGCGTATTCTCATCGGTAAAAAAATGCTGCCAATCAAGGAATTGATGCAGCAGGTCGATGTATCCCGTAAGACGCTGGAGCGAAACCGCAAGTTTATTATTGCTATCGCTCTTATACATAGCGGTCCATACCCCTGTCTGAAGGAATATTTACAAATTCCTTCACTACCGAGAAAGGAGGCTTAACCATGAACAAAGGGGTCGTCATGGAAATGACGGACCGGCATATTGTGGTACTGACTGCACAGGGCAGTTTCGTAAAAGTGCCCCGCGCTGGACACACATGCCGTATCGGCGAAGAAATCATGTTCGCGCGTGCGCAGCGGCGCTGGAATCCGCTTCTGACAATGAGCTCCGCCATTGCTGTGGCTGTTATTTTCTGCGTCGTAGTATTTACAACCTTTACTGGGGGAATGCAGCCGGATCCGACCGTTGTGGCCTACATCTCCATGGACATCAATCCGAGTGTAGAGCTGGGCATTGATGAAACCGAGCATGTTCTGGAGGTGCGCGGCCTCAACGACGACGGGATTCAACTGGTTGAAACACTGGGCGAGGATTGGAAGCAAAAGCCTCTGGAAGAGGTCGCCAATGAAGTGATTGAAAAGGCGGCGGGTTATTTAAAGGATGAAGGGGATATTATTATTTCCAGCACGGCCGTCACCGAACAAACCAAGCTGGACGATACCCAAATCGGCAGCAAGGTGAAAGCTGTGGTTGAGCAAAAAATTCAAACGTTAAAGCCCGAGCAGGCGAAATCCTTTGAGGTAGCTGCCATTGCCACACCGCAGGAGGTGCGCAATGAAGCGATGACCCACGGGGTGTCGGCAGGGAAATATGCGGTGTATTTGAACGCCAAGGCCAGCGGGCAGGAGGTGGAGCTGGAGCAGTTCCAAAGCGACTCCATTACCCATATCGCGAAGGCCAGCGGCGGGCTCAACAAGCTTGTCGACCCGGTCAAGCCGCCGTCCAAGGAGCAGCTGAAGGAGCTGGTCTCGGAGGAGAAGGAAGGCAAGCTGGGCAGCGGGAAGAAAACCGGGAAGAACAGCAGCAAGGACAATGACAAATCGAATTCCAAAACAGAGACTAAAACGAATTCGAATGATGCCAGAACAGTGGACTCCAAAAAGGACGATACGAAAAGAACGAACGTTCCTGCAGGAAGCCGGCAAGGAGATTCGAACGTCAAGGCGACGCCTTCACCGTCCGCCAAGCCTGCAGAGGACAAGCGCAATTCTCAAGCTGACAAAGATAACGATAAAGATAGAGACAGCAGCAAAGAGAGAGAGAATACGAAGGACAACACGAAGTCCGGGAACCGGGATGACGGGAAAAAGGAAGACAGTAAGAACGAGGATCGCGGCAAGGACAACGGTCAAAAGAACGAGGACCCGAAAGCCGACAACAACAAGACCGACGGGAATAATTCAAAGGAAGACAGCGGGAAGAAAGATCAAGATACCAGGAACAACGGCAATACGAATAGCAATGGCAATAACGGCGGCAACAAAAAGAATGACGACAGCGATGATGAGCGGAAGAAGGAATTGGAGAAAAAGCTCCAGGAGCTGCGTGACAAAATTAATAACGGCAAAAAAGACAACTAATAGCCAACCCCCTGCTTGCGGCGCTTCTTGCGCGCAGGCAGGGGGTTCTCCTTTTATTAGGCCGGCGTGGCGGCTGTTTCGTTATCTATCCCGGCAAAATTCAACCTCCGGCTTGAACGGGGGTCCTCTTTTTTAACGGACGCTTTACGGTTTACGCTAAGGCGGAAGCCCACAGCACATGAAGGAACAAATCCGCAAACAGATGGGAGACGATAGCGTACTCCAGCCCCTTTTTCCAATAAAGCCATCCGAATAACAGACCCAGCAGCCCGTTCAGCACCAAAGCCCGGACGACCAGCAAGCCGCTTAAGCCTCCGAATAGAGAGGCCGTTGCCGGCAGATGCCCAAATCCAAACAGGAGAGTAGCCAGAACAATGGCGCACACATAAACGGCCGGGGCAATCGGACGATGGCTGCGGCGTGCAGGAATCGAAAGAATCCATACCAGCAGAGTCATCACGAACAGGCGCAGGAGCACCTCCTCAACAACACCGCCGTACAAGGCGGTTGAAGCCCGGGACCAGAGCGGCATCTGATGAGAAGCCGCCGCAGCTGCTACATGTACTGCCGGCGGAAGGTAAGGCTGAAGCAGCAGCTTATCTGTTAGCGCCAGCAGGAGCGTAAGGAGAAAGCTCCCTGCAATAGCGATGGTAAGCCAGCGTCCCGACCATGCCGGGGCAGGAGTTCTATACATCCAGCTGCGCAGCATAGGCGCGTCCAGCCCCGCAGAGCGGGCCATCAGCAGACCGAGCCAGCTTGCAATGAGCACTTGAACGGCGGTCTGCAGGACCGACAGGCCGATTAAGGCGCCGGGCGGAAGTCCGGCCTGGGCTGCCGCGCCCTGAAGGGTTTGTCCTGACAAGGCGAATTGGTATGGCAGGATGGCCGCAGCGCCAGCTGCGCCAGCCACTGTAAACAAGGCGACAAGACGTCCATTTTGCCTGCGGATGGTAAGACCTGTATTATTTCGGTTCATCGGAATCCTCCCCTGCTTCCGGCAGGTTTGCAATCCGCGATCCGGGCAGACGGCCCGCCTTACGGGCCGCTTCACGAAGCACATACTCGATATGGCTGTTCACACTGCGGAATTCGTCCTGGGCCCACCGCTCCAGCACCTCATACAGCTTCGGGTCGATCCGCAGGGGAAAGCTTTTTTTGGGAGCCATCGGCTTGAACCGTCAGTACAAGCTGCTCGTGTTAATAACCGGGGAAGCGGCCCGGTCGGACACGATGGCGACAAGCAAATTATTAATCATAGCTGCCTTGCGTTCCTCATCGAGCTCAATCACGCCTTCCTGCTGCAGGGTGGCAATGGCCATTTGGACCATGCCTACAGCACCTTCAACAATTTTTTGCCGGGCGGCAATAATGGCATCGGCCTGCTGGCGCTGCAGCATCGCACTGGCGATTTCTGTGGAATACGCAAGGTGAGTCAGGCGGGCTTCCATGACCTCGACACCGGCAAGGGCCAGACGCTGCTGAAGCTCCTCTTCCAGCTCTCTGGCGATTTCATCTGCATTGGCGCGGAGCGAGATTTGTTCTCCTGTATAGGAATCGTACGGATATTTGCTGGCAACGTGGCGAAGAGCGGTTTCGCTTTGAATCTCGACAAATTGCTCATAATTGTCAACATCGAACACGGCCTTGGCAGTATCCACGACACGGAAAACGACGACCGTGGCAATCTCTATCGGGCTGCCGGCAGTATCATTCACCTTCAGCTTGGCGCTGTTGAAGTTGCGAACACGCAGCGACACATGCTTGCGGACTGTGAACGGGATAATAAGCCAAAATCCGCTGTGACGGACCGTTCCCAAATATTTGCCGAGGAAGGTTACGACGGCGGCCTGATTCGGCTGTACAATTGTAAAACCGGAGGCATAGGCCGCCAGCGCGACGAGGAAAATAACGCCAATGACCTTCTGAGCGCTTAGAAAGGAAAATAAGGCGCATGCCGCAAAGAAAAGCAGCGGCAACATGCCCATAAAACCGTTTAAAGACCATGCTTTTTGTTCTTTCATGTGAACCCCTCCTTGTTGGTCATGAATAAGATAAATCATTATTATATTATTATGATATCATATTTGGATGTAATTGTAAAACGAAATTTATTAGGCGGATTTCTTCCTGGTGCGGATTGGCTGAAAAAGCGGGTAGAGCGACCCTCCATGCCAATGGTACAATGGACAGGAGGAGAAAACGCGAAGGAAGGGTGAACGTTTAAATGAGATACACTGAATTCGGAAACACGGGCTACCGGGTATCATCGCTCGGTTTCGGAGCGATGAACCTGCCCGGCGTGCCGCTGGATCAAGCGCGTGATGCCTTGAATTATGCGCTCGATCAAGGCATTAATTACATCGATACCGCTTCTGCATACCGCAACAGTGAAGAAATTATCGGCAGCAGCATCTCTCACCGCCGAAAGGAATATTTCTTGGCTACCAAAACGAACAAACGGGATTATGCTGCGGCGAAGGAAGAAATTGAGGGCAGCCTGCGGAAGATGAAGACGGATCATGTGGATTTGCTTCAGCTTCATTATGTCAATTTCGTCCATGAGTTTAAGCAAATGATGGGTGAAGGCGGTGCTTATGAGGCGGCGCTGGAGGCACAGCGGGAAGGCAAGGTGCGGTTCATCGGCATAACCGGCCATCGTCCTGAGCTTCTGTCGCGCTGGGTCAGCAAGGGGCAATTCGATCAGGTGCTGTTCCATTTAAGCCTTGTGCAGCCTTTTGCGGCTAAGGAGCTTGTGCCTGAGCTAATCCGGCAAAACATGGGCCGGGTAGTGATGAAGCCGCTGTCGGGCGGATTCGTTCAACCGGTAGATAAGGCGATCCGGTATCCGTTTAGCCAGGATGTTCATGTTACCATCTCCGGCATGATTAGCGTGGAGCAGGTGAAGGAAAATATAGCGGCTCAAGCCGCCGAGGTGTCGGAGGCGGAACGGCTGGAGCTGGAGGGGCTGGCGGAGGAGCTGGGCACCCACAATTGCCGCCGCTGTAATTATTGCTCCTGTCCGATCGATATTAAAATCCCGGACGTCATGATTGCGAGCAAGGTGCGGGAGAAATTCGGCCTGCTGCCGAAGGGCATGGATTTCTTCAGCAAGCAGCAGGAGAAGCTGGCTTCCTGTGCCGATTACGAGCCCTGTAAAGAGACGCCGCTGTGCGAGCAGAAATGTCCGTATCATCTGCCAATGCAGCGGGTGATGCAGGAGTCTGCCCGGATTTTGGCGTAAGGGATCGAGCTGGAACAGGCCTCAGGCTGGGTTATGGAGTGCGGCCACCGAGTCTGTTTCCCTCAACATGCTTTTGAAAAATACGAGTCGTGGCGACAACGCAAGCGCACAATATTGTCGATCGACCGCCGTCATGCAGCGAAGCACCTTGCCGGGAGCTGTCCGCGGTGCGTTCGAAATGGTCCCGGAATTCCGTGGAATTGCGCCATGTCATTGAAATTCGGGACGTATCCAAAAAGCTTGGCCGACCGGTATTTTTTTCCGGCGCGCCGGGCTTTTTTACAACCTCAGAAGGGGGGATGGGAATGTTGTGCCGTCAAGGCCCGCTTATATTGTGTTGTGAGGCGGCATCGGTTGCCGCAGGGCTCCCGCCGAATACGGCCTCGTCTGTACCCGCACAAAAAATCCCCATTGCAGTGCACATGCTGTGCCGCGAAGGGGATTATATTTACAAGTGGCAGGCTAAGCGTGCAGCCGGACGTTCTCCGATGAGGGGACGGCTGTCGATGCCGCGCCGGTCAGTGGAGGCGAAATCAGCATGTACACGTCTTCCATCCGGAGAATGAGCCGATTGACGGACTCCAGCTCGTAGGACAAGCTTTGGCAGCGATCGTGCAGGTTCGGCAAATAAATGGCGACCTGCCGATTTTTCTTGCCTGTTATGCGCAGGTCATGCTGCAGGACCGTAAGCACGGCGGCATGTTTCTGCTCGGGGATATGTTGAACGACCGGGATGGCGTCGTTTAATTCCTCCAAATCCAAAACCAGGCTTCTCGCGTCCCAGCGGATGGCGCCGGGCTTGAAGGTAATAACGACGGATTCCGGGCTTTGCTCGTCCGTCCGAACTTTAACGAGGCTAATGTGCTTGCTTCGCCTGTGGCGAATCGTTTGGTTCTTGGGTAAGTCGGGAATAAAGGGCACGACAATCATCGGAATGGCGCTGGCGATGTACAGTAAAATCGGAGATTCAAAAACCCAGGAAGCTGCGAATATGGCCAGAAACACCAGGATGCCAATGCTGGCGATCGTTTGTTTTTTCATAGGAAGGCATTCCCTCACAATTTAATATATAAATACAGGTCGACCTTATCATATCATAAGCCGCGCTTGCTTTGAAGCTGCAGTTTTTGCTTGACTTGTAAAGACCTGCGTGCTGCGTTCCGCGCTTGTATTACAACCCTATTCATTCTCCTGAAAAAATAGCACGGTTTCCTGCAGCCAAAGGAGAAGTTCATAGTTGCGATGGCCCATTGCTTAATCGGCTTTTGTGAATGCTCTGGTGAATGCCGGGTTGGTCCGGCGTCTGTCTTTTGGGTATACTTAACGCAAGAAGCTTAGAATACCACTGCATATGGAATGGAGGCGAATGAGATGTCGGAGGAGGAGGATTTTATCGCAGCGGTGCGCGCTTACCGGAAGGAACGGGACGAAGCATCCGGCGTCCGGGCGAACTCGGCAGTGCAAGAGAGGGTGCCGCCGGGTCAGACGGTGACCGAAGGCTTTCCGGTACTGCACCACGGGGATATTCCGTATTACCGGGATATGAGCAAATGGGATTTGCGGCTGTTCGGTCTTGTGGAGGAGGAGATATCCCTATCCTACAAGGTGTTCATGGCGCTGCCGCGGCAAGTCTACATCAATGACATACATTGTGTTACGGCCTGGTCCAAGCTGGATAACGCCTGGGAGGGCGTAGCTGTAAGCGAAGTGATGAAGCGGGTGAAGCTGAAGCCGGAGGCAAACTATGTGATGCTTCATGCCGAGCAGGGCTGGACCACGAACGTGCCGCTGGACGATTTCCTGCGGGAAACCTCGTTATTTGCAATCAAGCATAACGGAGAAATCTTGTCGCCTTCCCACGGTTATCCCGTCCGGATGGTCATTCCGCACCTGTACTTCTGGAAAAGCGCCAAATGGCTGCGGGGCATCGAATTCATGTCCCGGGACAAGCCGGGATTTTGGGAGCAGAACGGTTATCATATGTATGGGAGCCCATGGAAAGAGCAGCGTTTTGATTTCGACTGATCCGAATGGTTATCCCGGCATTTGTCATGATTTGTAATCCATTTGCAATCTTCGTTTCATCTGGCTTTAACAAAGGCCGTATATAATAGAACTCGACCCCCTTTTTGAATATACATCAGACCTGCAGCCCGTTGCTGCAGGTCTCTTTTTTGTGCGAAGCTTCCAGGCCGTCGTAACGGCAATTTAGCCGGATGGTTTTTGGGAGCTTTTTATTTCAAAATATGGACTGGACAGTGGAAGTTCTTGTCGAAAAATAATCGAATAGAAAAATAACTCAATCCAACGAATCGGTGTTATCCTTGCGGTTCGAGTGGTTCGCGGTTCTGCTTGCCTTGCTCATCACCTGCAGGACGGGTGAAAGCCATTTTCACGTAGGAAGACGACGAGCAGCGCCAGAGTTCTCATGGTGTACAGATGCTCGAGCAAGCTTTCGGCGGTTTTTAAGGAGAGTCCTCCATTCTTTAGTAATAGAAAATCGACTTGTAATAGTAGCTTGAATTACCGTTTAATAGGATTAATCAATAAAAGGGAGGATACTACAGAGGAATAATAAAAATTCAAATTTAATTATATTTATACATCGGATACTATATGTGTTTTTCGATGTTCCTTAAAACTATATATAGTATCTTCTCCTTGTGTATCAATGTTTTGACCCATTTATGACCCTAAGTCGGCCTAGCCGGATTATTGAGACCAGAATTATCCATATGGCATAGTGTGGATAAAAGGTGCATAAAACGGGTGGTGTAAGATGAAATTTAGTCTGAGTTATGAAGACAAAGAAAGTAAGGACTACTCAAGGTCTCTTGTTACCACATCAATCATGAACTTGAATACTGTGGGAGATGTAGTCTTTGACTTCTATGAAGAGTATGTGAAGCCTAGAGTCTCAACAAAAATAACAGATGATAGCACTGAATTCTCTCAAAAGGAAAACGAAGTGGTAATTATTAGGGAGAAAAAAACGACTGTTGTGATGTCTAAAGAGACCGCTCTTCAGATGGCAGATTGGATTATCAGTCATTATCAAACAGAAGGAGGAAAATGATATGACATCAACAAAGCCAAAAATTAATCAAGGCATTGTTGCTCCTTCCCCAAATGATTGGATCACACTAAATGCTACAATATCAGTGCAAGCAAAAATTTCTGGAGTTCTCAAAAGTAACGCATACTTTATGCATACTGAGGATTTAGCAACTGGCAGTTTGGATTTGCTGGAATCAGGAAACACTATCCTGCATAAAGTTAATGTAGGTGGTGAGATGAGTATGGAAAGAGAGATTGTCAGCGATTTTTATGAAGATAATAACATCAGCATGATTTATGGACAAATAGAAGAAACAGATGTTAACCTTCTGTTGGTATTTAAGGAAGAAGTTGATGACATTGCATTGCGTTTTGCAAAACTTCAAAATAGAATATGCAAACAATATCCTGAACATACCATCGAGATATTCTACCTACAAGAAGAAGTATTCACAAGTGACTTTATTCCTGATGGGTTCGTTCCTTTTCTTAGGGGGTAAAGTTTTTTGTGTTTAGATCTAAAGTTCCAGTAACCATGCAAATGAGACATATTCAATATACAATATACTGATAATCACTAGCGTTGCATAAAAAGTCGGTGGCATAGTTTTCGAATAATTCTGAACAAGGTTTTAGTTTTCATTACCAAAAAGTCGATTGCCCACCAGAAGGTAGCTCTCTGTCCATTTGGTAAATTTATGTAGTTTCCCCTGAGTGACGGAAATACTAGCTCACTGTTTCTTGCGCCTACCCGCTGATTTTCGACTAGGTTTACGGTGAATTCGTTCCATCCATTGATGCATCGGTTCCCATAATAGAATTTTAAGCCAACGATAAAGCTGAAGAATACTGTGATGTGTAGCGGTGTCCAGTTTCATAAGTACGAGCAGACAAAA
>NZ_JBBBNV010000038.1:0-28471 GCF_037137075.1 Paenibacillus sp. y28 | reverse complement strand
GCCCCCCGCTTCATTCTCTGAATCTAGCATACACCATAATTCGCCATTTTCAGAGCCCCAAGGGTGCGGAATGTGAGATATAAGGAGGAGACCTTGATGGATTTACTGCAGCTTCATTATTTTGTTATCGTCGCCAGGCTGGAGCACATTACCCAAGCTGCCAAAGAGCTGCATATCGCTCAGCCGTCCTTAAGTCAAACCATTGCCCGGCTGGAGGAAAGCGTGGGGGTCCCGTTGTTCGAACGGAAAGGCCGGAATATCCGGCTCAGTGCGGCCGGACATGCTTTTTTGACCCGGGTTGAACGGGTGTTTGTGGAGCTGGAGGCAGGAAAGCGCGAGGCGCTGGAGAAGGCCCGCCAAGGGCAAGAGCCGCCGGCCGGGGCGGCGCGTATTCCATCCGGCTAGACAGGAACAGAAAGCAAACGGCACAAAAAAAGCTTTCCGGGGGCGGCGCTGCCCTTCCGGAAAGCTTTTACCAGGAGGATAGACTTCACGCTGTTCTTCATGCTTGTGATGATTATCCGGATGAGGGCCTCACATAAGCGGCTAAGCGAATTTGACGACTTTATTTTTGCCGGTGGTTTTGGCCCGGTACATCGCTTCATCCGCTTGCTTGATTAGCTCCTCGGCACTGACCCCGTTTTTCCAGAGGCTGACGCCGACACTGACGGTGACAATCGTTTCTTCCTCTACACGGCGACGGAAGCGCTCGGCAATGGCGTCGATTTTTTGTGATGCGTCCGTAACCAGCATGACCATCTCTTCCCCGCCGTACCGGCCGGAAACCCCGATGTCCTCGCTTTCCTCGGACATAATCTGCGCCACCTTTTTGAGCATATCATCTCCCATCTGATGGCCCCGGGTGTCATTCAGCTTCTTGAAATTATCGATATCGCTGAAAATAATATAGACCGGAATTCCACGGGCGACGTACTGCGAGACCCGGCGGTAAAAGAAACGGCGATTGTATAGGCCTGTTAAGCCATCCGTAATGGAGGACTGGTAAATGGCCTGCAGCAGCTCGACAGTTCTTTCGAATAAAATTAAAAACAGCATAAAGTAATAGAAAATCGGCAAAAAGTCTTGAATGGCGGTCAAAGCGGTGGAATGGTCCGCCAAAAGATAAGTATTGACTACGCTTGCGGTATGTACGGCGAAATACAAAATCAGGCTCGTCTGATATTTCAACAGCTGGCTAATCCAGGGAGAAATGAAATAATAGCTCGTAAGAATGAGTATAAATAGATATAAATCCAGCCAAATGTTTTGCAGCAGCCTCATTTGCATTTCACTGCCGTCAAGCCACAGCGGAACAAGGAAATGCAAGGCCCCGATTAGGACGGCCAGCCCCATGGAAATCCAGAAATAAAGGGATTGCTTTCTCTTTGTTGAATTGTATAGCTGATAGATTCCGGTGTTAATCAAAATAAACGAAATGACCTGCAGCAGGCGAGCGCAGAAATCAAGCCATTCATTATACCCTTGTGACCATAGTTCTAGTCCAATGAGCAATAAATATTGTATGATAATTGTAGCGATTGAAACGGTCAGCGATAAATATGCGATGCGGCGCCGGCTTAAGTAGAGGCGGACGGACATAACAATCATCATCGCCAAAATCAGGATAATGCTGGAATACGAAAAAATATGGCCGGTTGAACCGGTAAAAAGCGTAAGCAGCTGCTGCACGGGCATTCCTCCGTTTGACATGAAATGACACGAACTATTATAGCAAAAATGACAAGTTGATAGGAGTGATCCCTTTGAATATATTACAAGCTTTATTTTTCCCGCCGGAGCAGCCGGGCGGGGTTTCGTCGATGGTACCGTATATTCAGGAGCGTTTTAACAAAAAAGGCTGGGAGATGGAGCTGTTCTCCTTGCCGAAGCGGGTGCGGGGCAAAGGCAGCGAGGAAATGTCCTTCATGACCTTCGATTGGAGCAAGTACAGCGGCCACGCGGTTGTCGATAAATATATTCAAACGATGAAGGATTACGTTTGGTGGGCCAAAATGCGCATCAGCAAATCCTATGATCTGATTCATGCCCATCATCCGATCGCGGCCTTGGTGATGAAGCAGCTGTTTCCGCAAACTCCGATCGTGATGACGGTCCACTCCAGCTTCGAACGAGAGCTGATTCTGAACGGGAAAATTCAGGAGGGCGGGCCTGAGCATCAGTTCCTGACTGCACTGTACGGCGAGCTGGAGCTCAAGACAGAGCGGCTGATGACGGTTTCGGAATCCTTCAAAGCCTATATCGGGCGTTATATCAAGCATCCCGAGCGGATTGTCGTCATTCCAAACGGCTACGACGATCGCCGCTTCCGCCCGATTGCCCATGAGAACGAGGTGCCGCAGCTCATTACGGTATGCCGCCTGGTACCGGCCAAGGGGCTCGATGTTTTATTGAAGGCTTGCTCGCTGCTCAAGGAGCGAGGCCACAATTTCGTGCTGCATATTATTGGCGACGGCCCGATTCGGGAGGATTTGGAACGAATTGCCGTGGAAGTCAACATATACGAGGAAACGATTTTTTACGGCTATATGCTGCATCCTGAGGAATTTATGCCGTTTTCGGATATTTTCGTACTGCCTTCCCGGGCGGAGGCCTTCGGCTCCGTGTTCGCTGAAGCGGCGCTATGCTGGCTGGCGCTGGTGGGCACGAATGTGGGCGGGATTCCTGAGCAAATTCATAGCGGCAAAAACGGCCTGCTGGTCGAGGTTGATGATGTAACGGGCCTCGCGGATGCGCTGGAAACCATGATTATTGACCCGTCCTTCCGTTATGAGCTGGCCCGGGCCGCCCGGGAAAAAGCCAAACGCTCCTACTCGATTAGCCGGGTGATTTCGCAGCTGACGAAAATTTATGATGCGTACCGTTAAAAGA
Organism: Paenibacillus sp. y28; assembly: GCF_037137075.1. Classification (NCBI taxonomy): domain Bacteria; kingdom Bacillati; phylum Bacillota; class Bacilli; order Caryophanales; family Paenibacillaceae; genus Paenibacillus; species Paenibacillus sp. y28. The sequence goes on along the minus strand of NZ_JBBBNV010000038.1, from coordinate 25,582 downwards.
ACAGCCTGCAGCCGCATGTATGCAGAGACTAACCAAGGTTGTGACCAATCCGGCTGCTGGGTATTCCCCTTCGGAATGGCCGCAGCCTGGCAACAGCAGAGGTGAATTCCATTATATGAAGCCGTTTCGGTTTATCCATGCCGCTGATTTGCATCTGGACAGCCCTTTCCGGGGACTCAGCGGACTGCCTCAGGCGGTGCGCGACCGGGTCCGGGAATCGACCTTCCGCGCCTTGGTGCAATTGGTGGATTTGGCTGTAAAAGAGCAGGTGGATTTTATTGTGATTGCCGGGGATGTGTATGATTTGTCCGATCGCTCCCTGCGGGCGCAGCTCCGGTTCCAGCAGGCGCTCCAGCAGCTGGCCCGGGCCGGCATAGAGGTGTTCGTGGTACATGGCAATCATGATCCGGAGGACGGCCGCCGCGCCGAGCTTCAATGGCCGGAGACGGTCCATTTTTTTCCTTCCGCGCAGCTTGGGCAGGTGTTGGTCGTGAAGCCCGGGCGCGGGGCGATTGCCGAGATTTGCGGCATTTCGTATGCTACAGCGGCGGTCAGGGACAATCTGGCGCTGAAGTTTCCCCAGCAGCCCGGAGAATTGTTCCGTATCGGGCTGCTCCATACCAATGTCGACGGGGATCACACGCATGACAATTACGCGCCCTGCCGGTTGTCCGATTTGCGGGGCGCAGGCATCGATTATTGGGCGCTTGGCCATATCCATTCCCGCCGTGTCTTGTGCGAGCGCCCGTATGCCGTTTATCCCGGCAATCTTCAGGGACGCAGTGTCAAAGAAACGGGAGCGAAGGGCGCTTATCTGGTGACGGTTACAGCAGAGGGAAAGGTGGAGCTTGACTTCCATGCGCTAGACGCGGTCCGCTGGCTTCAGCGGGAGCTTCCGGTTGCCGAACTGCAAACTGAGCAGGAGCTGTGGGATGCGGTAGCAGCGGCGCAGGAGGACGCGCTACTGGAGGCCGAGGGGCGGGCTGCCGTCATCCGTATCACGCTGCAGGGCCGGGGACCGCTGTCTCCAGCTTTGCAGCGGGGCAGTCTGCAGACGGAGCTGGCCGCTGAGCTGCGGGAGGAGCAGATTCGCAAGCTCAAGCTGGACCCTGAAGGCACCTTTGTCTGGCTGGATTCCTTGCGGATCGACGCAGGTCTGCAGGCGGAGCCGGGGCATATGCCGGAGCAGGATGCGTTTGCAGGCGAGCTGCTGCGCATGGTCCGGCGGCTGATGGAGGACCCGGCTGAATTTGAAGCGTTTTGCACCGAAGCGCTGGGCCCTCTATGGAGTCAAGCCAAAGCGGAGCGGCAGCTGTCCGGCCTGGCCGCGGAGGAGCGCGAGCGGTGGCTGGCCGAGGCTCGGGAGCTGGCGCTTCAGGCGCTTGGCGCTGAAATGGGGTGGAGCCCGTGAGAATCGAGCAGATTGACATCGAAGCGTTCGGTCCGCACGCGTTGCGTTCGTTTGAGCTGAAGGGGCCGGTTACTTTATTTTACGGGCCGAATGAAGCTGGCAAGAGCACGCTGATGGCTTTTGTGCGGGCCATGTGGTTCGGCTTTGGTCCGCTCCCGCCCGGATCGCCTGCTGCTGCGCCTCGAAGCGGATCGCTCGTTATGGCTGATAGGCAGGGACAGCGCTGGCGGATTGCCCGTCATGAACGGACCGGACGAAGCGGCGGGCGGTCCTCCGGCGGGCGGGGGGCCCAGATCACGCTGCTCTCGTCGTCTGCGGGTATGGAACAGGTGCGGGGCGCATCCGAACAGGCGGCAGCCGGAAGGGAAGCGGACCTGCAGGCGCAGCTAGGCGGCCTGACGGAAGGGCTGTACCGCAGCTTGTTTGCGGTAAGCCTTACAGAGCTGCAGGAGCTGGGTGTCCTGCAGTCCGACGAGCTGTCCGGCTACCTGTACGGCGCCGGCTTCGGGGCTCGCGGCGGAGCGATTGCCGCCGCAGAACGCAAGCTGGTCCAGGAGATGGACCAGCTGTATCGTCCCAGGGGCAGAAATCAGCCCCTGAATCAGGCGTGGCGCAGCCTGGACGAGCAGGAGGCCAGGCTGCGCCAGGGCAAGGAGGCGGTCGCGCGCTACAACGACCGCCTGGCGGAGCTGTCCGCCCTGCAGCAGGAGCTGGCGGACAGCGAGGCGGCGCTTGGCGAAGCCCGCCGCCGCCTCCAGTGGCGCCGCCTCTGCATGCAGGCGCGCGGACAAGCGCTTCGCCTCGCTCAGGTGGAGGCGGAGCTGGCAGAGCTCGCCGACCGCGGCTTCGAGGCGGCGGCGGCTGCGCTTCGCGCAGAGCGTCTGCACGAGGAGCAGACGCAGGGCCGGCGCCGGGTGGCGGAAGCGGCCGACCGGCGCGAAGCACTTACGCAGCAGCTCGCCCAGCTGCGGCCGGATGCGGAGCTGCTCGCCCAAGAGGAGGCGCTGACGGCGCTTCGCTACCGGGCGGCTCAGGATGCGGACAGCCGCAGGGAGACCGCACGGCTGCAGGAACAGGCGGAGCGGCTCGGCGAGGCGTGGCGAGAGCTCCTCGTGCAGATGGGAGTCCGCATGAGCTCGATTGATCCGGGCTCCGACGAAGACTGGCTCGACGCATGCCGCATCACGGTCGCCATGCGGGAGCAGGTCAGGGAGGCACGGGAGGCGTCACACCGGCTGCAGCGGGAACGGGAACGGTTGCATGGAGAAGCGGAGCAGCTTCAGCGCCAGCTGCAGCAAGCAGGTCATCGCTTGAAGCAGGCGGGGGGCGGGCGTGAGACGGAGCGTGAGGCTTCGGGCGGCGTAGTTGAAGCGGACCAAGCGTTCGGTTCCCCTCAAGCTGACCGCGTAGTGGACAAGCTAGGCGAGCAGAGATACATATGCCCGGGAGAAGCACAGCAGCCCGCCAAGCTGCCCTCAGAGCGGGAATTGGGCGAATGGCGGGAAGCATTGCGCGAATGGCAGCGCTTATTCGTGGACATCTATCATCTGGAGGAACGGATGAAGGAGTACAGGAAGCCGCAGGCCGCGGCTGAAGGACAAGCTGCTGTCATGCAGCCGAAAGAAGAGCAATCCGGTCACAGCCGAAACCGGAGCAGCCGAAGCCGTTCTGCTTCCCGATCAGCATCCTCGGGCAGGCCGTTTGGCCGCAACCACGCCATGCTGCTTGTGCTTGCAGCTTTGTGCGGATTAGGGGGCGTCGTTGGACTGTGGGTTGCCGGTGAGCCTGCAGCTGCAGCGGTTTTATTGGCAGCCTTATTGTGGTTTGCAGGCATGCAGCTGCGAAAACGGCCGGCCGGGGAGCCTGACGGCACTGACATAGGGCGAAGCGTGCAGGATGAAGCGGAAGCCGAAGCGGCTCATCGTTTTGCACTGCTTGCGGAGCAGCTGCGGCAGCGGCTGGAAGGGCGCGCCCAGCTGGAAAGCCGCCTTCAGACCGCTCACACGCGTCTTGCGGCGGCGGGCTTAATGAGAGTGTCAGCTGAGAGCCGATGGCATACCGCAGGGGAGGAGACAGCCAGACAGCTTCTGCTTGCTCTTGACGAGGCTACTGCGGAAGGAGCCAGACGTCAGGCTGCCGCCGCCGCAGCTGCAGCAGTGCAGCACGAGCAGGCGGCGCTGCTGCAAACGTACAACCAAACGGCAGCAGCGCTGGCGGCGCTGGCAGAGGAGCAGGCGCATCAGCGCGGGGCTTGGGAGGGTTGGCTGAAGCAGCAGCAGCTGCCCATCGTTTCACCGGATGGGGCGCTAGAGGTGCTGCAGCTGTTAGAGCAGGCGTATAGCCTTCGCAAACAGCAGATTGCCGTCATTCAGCGTACGGACGAAATACGCAGGCAGCAAACGGAGTTTGAGGAGCAGGCCGCACAGCTTTTCGGAGGAGTCCTGCCGGCAGGAGAGCTTGCCTTGGCGCTGGAGACGCGGTATGAGCGGCTGAAGCAGCAGAAACAAGTCCGACTGGAGCGTGAAGCGCTGCAGGAACAGCTTGAAGCACTGGAGGCGGAGCTTTCCCGATTGAAGCTGGAGCTGGATCAGACGGAGGCTTCAACCGCCGGGCTTTATGCAGAGACCGGTGCGAGCACCTCGGAGCAGCTCCGCCGCCATGTGCGGGAGCAGCAGCGGTGGGAGGAGCTCTCCAAAGAACGCTCTCAGCTTATGCTCCTGGTCGCTTCGATGGTAAGCACGGAGCAGCAGGACCGGCTCTTGGAGGAGAGCGCAAAAGCGGACCCGCTGGTGCTGGAGGAGGCGCTGCGCGAGGAGCAGGAACGGATTGCCGGGCAGGAGCGGCACTTGGCTGTGCTGCAGGAGCGCAAAGGGCGTCTCCTGGCGGAACGTGAAGCGCTGGAGCAGGGCGAGGCTTATGCAGAGACGCTGCAGCTTGCGGAGGAGACGAGAACGCAGCTGGAACAGCATGTCCGCAGGTGGGCGACGTTGGCCTTTACCCGGCAGCTTTTCAAAAAAACACGCGAGTTCTATGAGCAGGAGCGCCAACCGGCTGTGCTGCGCCGGGCTTCGGTGTTTTTTGCGGAAATGACGAATGGGAAGTATATACAGGTATTTGCGCCTTTGGGGGAGAAGCGGCTGGAGGTGCTGGATACCGCAGGTGTCCGTCTGGATTCAGGTGTTCTCAGCCGTGGTACAGCCGAGCAGCTTTATTTGGCGATGCGCTTTGCGCTTGTGGAGGAAATGGCAGGGCGCGGGCTTGCTTTGCCGCTGATGCTGGATGATATTCTTGTCAACTTCGATGCGGATCGGCTGCATGCCGCGCTGCGCGTAATGAATACGCTGGCCGGGAATCACCAGCTGCTGCTGTTTACATGCCATGATCATGTACGGCGTGCAGCCGAGCTGGAAATACCGGCACTGCAGCAGATTCCGGTGTAGCCTCCCGATGCCACGGCACCAATAAAGAAGCATCCTGCAGCAGCTGGAGCAGGATGCTTCTTTATTTATGTGCGAGCTTGCCTTTTGGAATGGACGGGAAATCCTTGATTACATCATCCCCGATTAGCGGATTGCATCCGCGCTTCGTTAAAGCGCAGCATATATGGCCTGATATGCAGCAGGGACCGTAATGGTAATACCGCGCCGGACTTCAATTTGTTTTAAATCCTCCAGGTAAGCTCTAGCCGTGTGGTCATCCGGTCCATTGTTTAATGCCTCCAAAATTCTCTTTTTCATTAACATATCATAAGTTTTACCTGGATTTCCTTTTTTTACTTCATCAAGGATCTTTTTAACCCGCCTTTTTTTGGCTTCTGCTTTGACCTCCTTGAAATTGTGAGAGCCCTTGTACTTTTTTATTTTGTTCGGATTTAATGTGAGGACCCTTCCCTTACGCTTGCTATCCTGATATTCGAGCGCTTCCTCTTCCTTAATGAAGGCTTGCTGTGAATCGGTATAAAATTCGTCCTCCACATGCCCTTGAAGAAAAGCGGGCTCGATTTCCTCCTCCATGGTTTGCGGGATCTGAAAAGGATTGTATGGATACCCAGTTGGTTCCTTTCCCTTTACATTCGTCTTATCGCTGAGAAAGGGCACGCGGTAAGGATGGCTCATGCCGATAAATGAAAAGGCTTCCTGAACGCCTGTCCCGACATCTGTGGCTCCGGTATCGTCGATGGTGTAATGCGTGGTGCCGTCCTGTGGAACGGGAATGGAGTGAATGTGCTCGGGCCCGGTACGGTTCATATCCTTGTCCAGCAGGTACCATTTGGTTTTAATCGTTTTGGCGATGTTATTCGTATCCCGATCGCTGGCATCCACCTCATAATAGACCCAGCGTCCTAAATCGTTGACCTGCTCCTTCACCTTCTCCTCCACCTGTGAGGAGTGAAGGCCGTTCGTAGGCTTGCTCGGAATAGCCGCAATGTTTCTGGAATCGTCCCCGGGTCCTCCCAAATTATCGTTCAGAAGGTGGCCTGCAATCCATTGGACCCCCGTGTTTTGAGTCATGATTTGACTGTTGGTTCGCGTATTATCCACCGGCTCCGAGCCTTGGGGATGATCCGGTCCGAGCGGGAAGGCAACCATTCTGGTTCCTTCCGGCTTTGGAATTTGACCCGGCGACTTGGAAATTTTGGGCGTAACCTGAGGGCCCCAGGTTACCTGGGTTCGCCATCGGGTCCCGCCGGTCAGCTCATCCTCACCGAATCCGACCATGTAGTCCTCGCCTCCGGTGGTCTGGGAGATCGAAGCCGAGAATTCCTCAGGATCGCGGTCGCCAATCGTGGTCCAATCGATAACACGCTGGGCCACTGGACTGGAATGGTCTGTTTTGGCCTGAACTAGCGTTTTCTGCTGCTTGAGAAGCTGGGAGACGACCCGGTTGCCCAAGGTTTGCTGCAGCTGTATAAGGCTAGCCGCTGGCGAAACGCCGGATCGGGAAGGGGAAGTGAGGCGCCGCTGAGCGGGCCGCGAGCCGGTAGCGCGTTTACCGGGGGGACTATGGAATGGATACAAGGTGTCAGCTCCTACTGTTTACATGTATTTTTAAGTCTTTTTACAACATTCGACAATGCTGGAATCAAATCCTTTGTTTTAGGCCAGGATTTCTATTTCGGTTGATGACCGGGGGCAACGATTGCTTGGAGCCATTCGTCTTAGAAGTGCAGGCAACGTATGCCCCGGCTTGCACATTCATCACAACGACAACAAGGAGGGCTCTTATGATGCACGACCGAAAAAAGAACACGGTTTTGCTGCTGCTTCTCTTTTATGCCTTGTCCCGTTTGGCTTGTTAGGCTTATGGCTGTACATTTTGGAATGATCGCAGGTGCTGCCTTTATTTGGGGTGCTGCGCTTCTTGCTTCAGTTGAGCCTGCTCCATCAAAAAAACAGCGCCTGACGGCGCTGCTTGTAGAGAATGCTTCAAGGGTCTGAATCGGAACGGCCTAATAAAATCAGGCGTCCGGTTATCCTTGATCCGTCAAAATAATCGGACCGTCCTTCGTAATGGCAATCGTGTGCTCGTATTGAGCGGAGAGCTTGCCGTCCGCGGTGCGGGCTGTCCAGCCATCGGGATCGATGAACACCTCGTAGACGCCGACATTAAGCATTGGCTCGATAGTGAAAACCATGCCTTCTTTAATACGGGCGCCTTTGCCTGCAGGGCCGAAATGGGGCACCATCGGGTCCTCATGCATCAGCTGGCCGATGCCGTGCCCGAGAAATTGGCGTACGACCGAGTAGCCATGGCCTTCCGCGAACTTTTGAATCGTATTGGAGATATCTCCGATCCGGTTGCCGGGAACTGCTTTTTCAATGCCGAGATAAAGCGATTCCTTCGTTACATCCAGCAGCTTGCGCGCTTCATCGGACACGTTGCCAACGGCATACGACCATGCTGAATCCGCCAGCCATCCGTTCAAATTCACGACCATATCGATCGTCACAATATCCCCGTCGACCAGCGCTCTTTCGTTCGGAAACCCGTGACAAATGACATCATTCACAGAAGCGCAGGTTGCGTAAGGATATCCGCGGTAGCCGACCTGCTCCGGGGTTGCGCCATGGCTGCGGATGTACTCGTCCACAAACGTATTGATTTCAAGGGTGGTGACGCCGGGCTTGACGAGCTTTGCTACTTCTTTGTGGCAGCTGGCGAGAATACGCCCCGCCGCACGCATTTTTTCGATTTGTTCCGCTGTTTTAATCGTTATTGACATTCATTACACCTCGCTGCTTTCTTACAATCCTATTTTTCCATTATATTCTGTTCCCGATCAGGAATCCACTTGACAGAGATGGGCTCTTTTACTAATTCATATGTACCCCAAATGGAGGCCTGTTGTTACCACATGATATACACACATACTCCTGGTTGCAAACACGCGGCTTACAAAGTATGAACGGGAGTGTCCCGGAAAGCTTGCAGGCTGTTATTATTGACAGGCCGCTTCGAACCGATGTCCAGAGAAGAAGATTAGCCAAGCAGGCGGAGCAGAATAATGCCCCCGATGGCCAGCCACATCCCGGCCGCTTCGAGCGGACGGAATTTCTCCTTCAAGAAGTAGCGCACATATAACAGGATGAGCAGTACGTTCATAGCAGAGATGGCGGATACCAGCCCCGCCATACCGTCTTTTAGCGCCACGAGCAGGAGAAACATGCCGCAAATGTTGGTCAGCCCGACAAACATGCCCCAGCCGACGGTTTTGCGCTTGGACCATGCCCGGTCCGGAAGTGCAGCTTCAGACTGCACGGGGGCTTCTCTTCGTTTAAAGCGGCGCCATGTGCCGTAGAAAAGCACGGTTCCCGTTAAATACATCAGAAATAGTGTCGGGAACTTATCTGTTTCCCAAAGCGCGGCTTGTTTGCTGGACAAATCGGTGATGGCGAAGCCCAGCAGGGTGATAACAGCCCACTGCAGCCCCTGTAAATTTCGCAAAGACAGGTCGCTGGAGTATCGAATCATGACCATGCCGCTCACAATAATAAGCAAGGACATGGTTTGCCATACATTTAACCTTTCTCCCCAGATGACAAAGGCTGCTGAAGCCACAACAACCGGCGGCAGCGCGGTGAATACAGCGACCAGGGACGCTTTGCCGACCGCAAAGCCTTTGACCATGGCGGCATTGGAGGCAAAGGAGAATAGTCCCATAAACACGCCGATAAGCGTCCCGCTTGACCAGTGCTGCCCGGTGACAAACGTGCCTGCAAGTGAAACGATTGTACCGGTCAAATAGACGCCAAACAGCATCAAATTTCGTTCCATCGGTTTTTGAGAGGACCATTGGTACAAAATGCCGCGAAAACCAAAGCTAACGGCGGCGAGCATAGCGAAAGCAAGCCACATGGACGAGCGCTCCTTTTGACTTTTCATGATGATTTCATTGTATTCTCTCCACTATAGGCAAGTCGTCAAAGTTCGTCAATTCTTTCGTTGATTTTTGTTCCCTTGATCGCATACTATTAAATAGGAAAATGGACGTACGAGGTGACCCGCGATGGATACACAGCAGCCGAAGGGACGGCGTGAGATTACATATCGTGTCGGCTGGAAAAAAGGCATCATCCGGGTGCCGGAAGCTTCGGCCGTCTCCGGTACTGCCGCAGAGGCTAACGGCCGCGGCCGAAGCCCAGGCTCCCGGCTGGAGGCAGCACTGCTGCGCGAAGCGAAGCTGCCCCCGGCAGAACTGCTGCGGGGGCTCTTTTTTAGCTTGCCCTTATTTGGCTTCGGGGCGATATGGCTTTTGATTTATTGGTTAATGTGGAGGGTCTTATGAAATTTGTATTGGCTATTATGACTGCGGTCATAGGGCTGACGATAACCGGACTGGCCGCTTTTGTTGGCTGGCGGTTATTTGCACAGCGTGGAGATGATTGGAAAGCATCGTCTCGAAACTTTTTGACGCGCTGGAACGTATTGGATTATATGGTGCTTGGCCTGTTTCTCCTCAGCATGCTGCTGCTTGCTGTCGATACGCTGGTAATGCTGCGGGATCAGGCGAATTACCCCGAATTTCATATTGTGTATACTCTAATCGGGTTGACCTTTTCGTTCGTCGGTATGGTGTTTATGATAGTCCGCTTGGCGCTGACCCTGAGTTTATCGCAGTCCGGGCGCGGATCTACGCCAAATCATCATCGCCAGCCAGATGACACTCACTAGGCCGAATAACGGATAGAGCGTCGACAGCAGCGTGCTGAAGCCGATTTGACTAATAGCGTAGCTGAGCAGGAGCAGAATACATGTAATCAGCTGCCGATTCCAGCCGGTACGGTTATGAAGCTGAAGGGTTAGCCCATATACGTCAGCCAAATAAGTTGTAAAGATTTCGCCAAAAATTACAAGAATAAAAAGAAGCTGGACAACAAAGCCCCATTTTTGCAGCAAATGGCTCATCGGAATTTCAAATTGGGTTATGCCGGGCATCTGAGAGGACAAAGCGAAATGAGCGGCTAAAAGCATCAGGCCAATCATGATGCCGCCGAGCAGTCCGCCCATCCTCAGAACGGCCTTATCACGGATTGCGGCTCCAAGCGGGACGAGCACTGCCTGAGCGGTAGCCAGATTGAAGGCTGCATAAAGGATCGGAGACAGCCAGATGCGGCCCGCAGGCTCATCGCTGGTCCTCAGCACCCAATTGGCTGCATGGGGGGAATCGATGGTAATCCAGAAAATTAACGCGCTGAAAATGAGCATCAGCGGCACCACGATCACATTTACGGTCATGATGGCATGAAGGCCCTTGGATAACACGATAAAGGACAGGACGAGTGTAATCAAAAGCCCTGCCTGGTAGGAAAAATGAAAGTGCTCCTGGAATACGGAGCCTGCTCCAGCTAGCATAACGGTTGTGATGCCAAACAGAATAAACAGCGTAAAAAGGCTGAACCATCCGCCAAGCTGTTTGCCGAACAAATGGCGGTTTAAATCTTCATATGATTTGGCGCCGATTTCCTGACCGAGGATCATCATCTTGGTGCCAAGCCAAACAAACAAGGCGCTGGCGATAGCAATGGTGATGACGGCAGGAGCCCCGTACCGTGTGAAAAATTGCAAAATTTCTTGTCCGGTTGCGAATCCTGCGCCGACGACGGTGCCGACATACGTGAAGGCCACTTGGACGATTTGTATCGGTTTTTGCATGGAATTCGTACCACCTTTAATCAGCTTTTTGACCTGCTTGGCCATACAAAACCATGGCTTTTCCACAATGACAAGCGGGGGCCGTTTTATCCGGTTTGTACAACTTATGTCATTTGGGAGCGGGGCAGTACATGAACTTGGGATCGCCGGATGGTTTTGATTTAAAATGGTGCAGGAAACTTGCAGATGTGGAGTGTGTGAAGTGGATCATTTGATTGATTTGATTGGACAATACGGCTATTTTGCCTTATTTGGGCTTCTGGCAGTAGGAATTGCAGGACTGCCGATTCCTGATGAAACCCTGATGGCTACAGTAGGCATGCTGGCGTCACACGGCACGCTTTCGTATCCGATTTCCATTGTTGTCTGCTTTGCAGGCAGCATGACCGGGATGATCGTCAGTTATGCTCTTGGCCGCAAGCTGGGCAAGCCGTTTATGTATAAATACGGAAAATGGTTCCGCTTGACGCCTCCCCGACTAGAGAAGGCCGAAGCCTGGTTTCAAAAATATGGCGTGTGGACGGTAAGCTTCGGGTACTTCATCCCGGGCATCCGGCACTTTACATGCTATTTATCCGGTGTGACCGGTATTAAGTTTTGGCGGTATCTTGTGTATGCAGGCTCCGGCGCATTGATTTGGGTAACCACATTCATTACGCTCGGCTACTTCATCCGGGAAAACATCCACCATATTTTTTATCTGCTTCATAAGTATATGGGCGGGATATTGGCTATTGTGGCGATTCTGGTTGCCGTTATTATTTTTTTGGTGATGCGCTACCGCCGCAAAACTAACGCTTAATCTGCAGCAAATGAAAACCAAGCCTTCGGCCTGCTTCGGCTGCGAGGCTTTTTTTGCCTGAGTAAAGCATTTCCTGGTATGCGGTGGCGAGATCGGCGTTGCTGCGCTAAATGCGCTGCATTCCAGGCTTCATCATCAGGACAAGTCGGACAATTGTACGGATAAAAAAGGGGGAGACGGCGGGCGGCTCAATGACTGCGGGGCATAAGGAGAGGAGACGGATATGGACATGCTACATAGGTATGGCTTCAATAAAAAGCCCGCTGACCTGGTCAGGGGCAGCGGGCTACATAGGGTTAGTTGGATTTAAATAATTTGATGGAACGAATGCTGTCTTCTTTGGGATCGATGTCAAGCTTCAGCACGGCCCCCTTGGATTTATAGGTTAACACGAAGCTTGTATTGCTGTTGGGATTGCCCAAAGCCTGGATGGCATCCTTGGACTTCATTCCTACACGAAGCCCGTTAAGTCCAGGGTTAACCGTATCCGTACTGATATCGATAAATTGCAGCTCTCCTTTCTGGCTGAAGCCGACCGAGAAGCTTTTGTAATCATATACGGTAATGGGGTCCTGCTCATCCTCCATGACAAACTGCTTTACCGGCTCCCCGTACAAGGAAGACACATCGGCTTTGGTAGCTTTCATTTTCAAGCCGAGCAGGGACGGTTCATTTTCATTAAATTTGTCCTGCGCCGTTTTGTACTCGACTGCCGAGGAGGCCGCGGCGGTCGAGGCGACCTGTTTCTGAGCGAACACGTCGGCTGCTGTAGCAGGGGCTGCCGGGTTATCCGGAGCCGTGCTGTTGACAGGTGCTGCAGCGGGGACATAGTCCCTCGATGCAATCGCGACCTCCGGCACACTGGTCGGTGCAGGACTGCTCGTCTCCCCTTGGATAGGCTGTGGGGTGCCAGAAACGGCAGTCAGGCCATGTGCGTCATTTGCAGGCGTATTCCGGCAACCGGTGAAGGGAACTGCGATAACAGTCAGCAGCAATGCTGCGGTCCAGTATATGCGGGAACGTTTCAAGGGAAATCTTCCTTTCTAGAGGAAAAATACAATAGGTATAATCATACTCGTCCGGCGGAAAAAGTTCAATCACATTTACTATGATAGACATAATTTGTAAAGAAAAAGTTGCACAATTTTTAAATTTTTTTTGGGATAGTGCCCAGTGGCTTGAAAGAAACCGAAATGTTATGATAAGGTTACTGAAAGGTGGAATTGATGGAGGTTGGCCTATGGAGTTATTTAAACAACGAATTTTGGAGCAAGCAACAGTCGTATCTGATCAGGTCATCCGGCTTGATGCCCTTTTGAATCACCAGGTGGACCCGCTGCTTGTTATGGAGCTTGGCCGCGAATTCGCCGCCAGATTCCGGGAGTTAGGCGTGACTAAGGTGCTGACTATGGAATCATCGGGCATTTCGCTTGCTTTTGCAACAGCGCTGGATTTGGGGGTTCCGATGGTATTCGCGCGCCGCAAGAAAACGCTAACGACCGATAGCGATGCTTACTGTGAGCGAGTTCCATCCTTCACGAAAGGGATCGTAACCGATATTCTCGTTTCGAAATCGATGCTATCCCCGGGTGAACGAGTGCTGCTTATCGACGACATTATGGCTAATGGGGATGCTGCACGCGGCTTGATGCGCATTATTGAACGGTCCGGCGCAGAGCTTGTCGGTCTTGGTATTGCTGTGGAGAAATCGTTTCAGGCGGGAGCCCGCACAATCCGGGAATCCGGTGTACGTGTGGAATCGCTGGTACGGATTAAATCGCTTGCCGATGGCGGCATTCAGTTTGAATAGCCGCGGTGATGACAGATTGCTACTATGACTTGTATGCGTACGGTAAATTTTTGGTCCGGCCAATCCCTTTTCTGAAAGCGATTTTTCCATTATAATTGGTATAAGGTTTTTCAGAGAGAGGAGTCTCACGTTATGGGGAATGAACAACAATACTCCGCGGAGTTTTTTACGAACAAATTGTCGGAAGCCAAGACGCATTTTGAACGCGCGCTCGACTGCAAGCATACGGACTTTGATGACTTGTATCCTTATATGATTGAACATCCTCAATTTTTCTGGTACAAACGCTACGTAGCTTGGTCTGAGCTGTTGACCATTGTGAAGCTGTGCAATGAGTTGTCCATCGAATGGCATTCGTTGTTCTCTACACAACAGGTGGAGTACATTCAAAAACGCGTCATGTCCAGCAAGGTACTGGACTATTGGTACGAGACCAATGATTCGAAAGAAAGCATGTCGGATAAGCTTGCCTAAGTCTAGGCGAACATCGTACGAGGAATATTGAGAAACCTAATGCCCTGAGGGGCGTTAGGTTTTTTTCTAAAGAAGCAGGAGGGTAATGACATGATTAGTGAGGAGCAATTGGATACATACCGGCTGGAGGGAACGAAGCTCAGGGTCATCCGTGATGCCAACCCGGAGAATGATGTGCGGGGCATCGTCGTTGCATGGGACGAGCAATCGGTACTCATCCGCAAGCCAAACCGCCGTGTCGTGAAGCTGGACCGTCATTATTCGTATCAGCCGGCCTCTGAACAGAGAGCCGATCCTTGGCTGTGATACAGTATGCCGTGCCGATCGAAGGTGTTGTATCGGCCGTAGAGCAGGCTGGCGGCTCGTTTATATTGACGGTCAGAAGCGAGAAGCCGCTGTACTGCTTAAGCACCGGTCTGTGGCAGGGAGGCTTCGGGATGCGGAGGCTGCTGTTTAACCGGCAGGTTCATCACCAGTATATGTCGGACGATCCAGAGCGGGAGACGCAGGCCTTCCTGGAACGATGCGGCTATCCGGAGCTTGAAGCCGCAGGTATGCTTACCGCGGCGCAGGTTGCCGATGCAGGCTATACGTCGATGGAGTTGGACGGGATTCGCGTGTGCTGCTGGGTAACCGCCGGCTTCGGAAATGCGGCGCGGGCCGGATCAGGCGTACCGGCAGGGAGGTTGTTTCCCGGAACAATCAATACGATGCTTTTGATTGAGGGAACGATGTCGGATGAAGCTATGGCCGGTGCGCTTATTACTGCTACTGAAGCCAAAGCAGCCGCATTGCAGCAGCTGGGGGTTATGACCGGAGACGGCGAAACCGCCACAGGTACAACGACAGATGCCGTCATTGTAGCGACTACCGGAACAGGACTTGTCCCTTTTCGCTACGCAGGAACGGCGACAGTCGTTGGGCATTTGATTGGCCGTGCCGTTTATGAAGCATTCATGTTATCAGGGCAGGCGTATTTGCGGCGCCGTTGATTTACTTGGCTGTATTCAGAATGGCCTTTAGAACTTCTCCGACAGACAGGTCGCTGATTTGCTCAACGAGCTTATCAGTGGCCGTTTTGCGTTTTAGGGAGCCCTGCAGGACGACCTGAATCGTCTGATCATTATCAATCAGAACGGACTGTACCTTCAGACTGTCGGATAAAATCGCCGCGATGACGGCCACATCTTGAGCAGACAGGCGGGAGAGTATGGAGGAGCTCTGCTTCGTTTTTTTGCTTGCCTTGGATTTGCCGTTGGAGCCATTTTGACCAGCCATCACACACCTCTCCCCATATCAGGATTTTACGTTATGATTTGTTCTGTCTCTCCCCCCTCAACTTCATTTCCAAAGCCTAATGCGAACGCAACAAAAATCACCGTGAATACGATTAACAGGACATCATGCTGGATATCCTCGATGTCAGCCAATTGTCCGCTCACCACCATGAATTCAGAATTATTAGTAGTATAATCCGAAAGCGGCACAGGGGTTCCAGTAAAATGGCACGTGAGGCGCCGGCTGAAACAAAGTTTTCCATATCTGCATGATGGAAGGTTTATCCTGAACTTGTTACGCACGTATCATGCAGGTGTATGTGTATGGACTGAAGGTTGTGTGGTAAAATAAGGAAAAACGAGTGGATGGTTCTTTGTCAGATCGTAGAAGAGGGGAGGACAGATGCTATTTGGTTTAATTCGCTTGGTTGTAGTGGCTGGTGTTGTTGGCGTTCTTCACAAAAATGGAATCCGTTTTGCGTACTCTATCGGCTTCATCCTGGCGTTCAGCGTGACTGCTGCCGCTTCCGTATGCCTTGGCCAGAACTACGCCCAAAGCCTCATTCCTTCTGTACAGGACGGCATCGGTATCTCCAACCCGATTGCGTATTGGATTATAGGCGAAAGCCTCTGGACACAGGAACAATTCCGCTTATTTTTTGAACGGTCCATGCTGCTGCTTCTTTGTTTGCTTACAGCCATTCCATTCGTTATTTACATGGAGGCCAGACAAATCCGGAAATCCGAGCCCGTGAAATAATGCTTCCTTTATTAGCTGGAAAATTTGACTTTGCTTATAGCATAGAGGGGAGAAAAACAATTTTAGGTAGAAAACTCCCAAGCGAATGTAATAAAATAACAAGGGGCTTGTAAAAATAACCAACATTTTCATGATTGAGGGGCTGTTCCAAGCGAATGAATGTTTTTTCAACAAGAGCAAGCAAGAAAAAGAAAATACTCACCGCGGCCGCATGGAGCTGCGTGATGCTACTAGCCGTAGGAGGGCAGGCTTCGGCGGAAGGGCAGTTCAGCGATCTGCCGAAAGCGCACTGGGCGTATGCTGACGTAGTCCGCCTGCAGCAGGAGCAGGTCATTAGCGGTTATGCGGACGGCTCGTTCCAGCCGGATAAAACGATTAACCGGGCGGAATTCGCGGTTCTGCTGGCGAAGGCGGCCGGAGTACAGGCGGCCTCTGCAGGAGCGTCCACTTACGCGGATGTAGCCATGGACAACTGGTATGCAGCCTACGTCGAGGCCGTGAAGGAGCAATTCGAAGGCGGGACAGCCGGAGGAGAGCAGGTATTTCACCCGGAGGGGGAGGCCCTGAGGGAGGATATCGCGGTGGCTTTGGTGAAAATGCTGAAGCTGTCCGTTGCAGAGGCGGCAGGCGGACAAGCGGCGTTTGCGGACGCAGGCGAGATTTCGGAAGCGGCGAGGCCTTATGTCGCGAGGGCGGCGGAGGCGGGCCTATTGTCCGGTTATGAGGACCAGACGTTCAAGCCGAAGAAGGCGGTCACCCGCGCGGAAGCGGCGGTGCTGCTGGGCAAGGCGTTCCGGAATGGTCAAGTCCCTCAACCGCAGACTCCAGCCACAGAGCCGCCTCAGCCTGAGGCGGAGGCTCCTGTACAGCAAGCATCTGAAAGAAATAAAATGTATCCGATTATCGTTGAAAATCTACTGGCCATGTCCGATACAAATGTGGACGGTTACACTTCGGAAGTCATTCAGATTGCTCCTGCGGAGGATGGGAGCGTTTATGTACTTGAGAAGCGAAGAACTGTACATAATGGAAAACCGTATTTTGTAATCGGAAAATTAGAAGAGAATAAAATATCCTATAAAGAAAAAGATTTAATTACCCCCATTGACCAAATTGGCGGCTTGTTCTATGACCTGCAGACAAAGGAGCCGTGGATTGGCGGATATAGCACAGACGGGAAAAGAATTGAAGTCCGGCCTTCTAAATCTGCTACCGGAACCGCTCCATTTGTACTGGCCAATCCCAATACGGAATGGGTAAATTACCCGGATTCGAATTTTTATCTGCGGCTGAATGAAAGCCAGATGATATTAAGTGATATTCGGCGCGGGCAAATCATGCTTGTCAACAGCTCGGGTGAGGCGGAGCGGCTGGCTATCATTCCAAGTAAAGAGGAACCGAATCGTCGTGTGCAGGCGCTGATTCAACAGGATGCCGTTTATGTAATGGATACCCTGAATCAAGAGCTCAGTGTGATTCCGCTGAGCACGAAGGAGGAGCGGGAAATCACGCGGCTCGATTTGGAGCCCATTACTGCGATAGCTGTACATGAGGGACAGTTTTATTTGGCTTCGGGAGGCCGGATTTATCAGCTGACAACCAAAGGCGAGCTTTCTGAATTTGTCGATTTATCCAAGCTAAGGTACATACCGGGAATGATGGATGAGGACAAGCGGATTACGAGCACTCAATTTCAAGCCACATTTGAAAAGACCGCGGTTGTTGGCTCATTCGCATTCGATTCAGATGGGAATATGGTTTTGTATGACAAAGAAAACAATCTTGTCCGGTGGGTACATTTCAAAGATGATAGCAGCAAGCCAGAGCAAACGACATCCTCCCAAGCAGCCAACAAATGGAAGCAGCTCAATTTACGGGCAGGCTTTACGGCGGATGCCGTGACCAAGCAAATTGCTCCGATAATGTACCCCCGCGATTTTATCGATATAGCGCCTGTGTCTGATGGGGGTGTGATGGTGCTATACGCAATTAATAGTGAACAAAGTTATGATAAAAAAAAGCTATATATATTGAAGCAGTATGATTCCAAAACGGGTCAAATTTACAGCTATACGATCGATAAGGAATTTAGCGTATATAAGCAAAATGATAAGCCCGGGTATTCCCCGTCGCTTATCTCAGTTCTGTTCATCCAAACGCAGCAGCTGGTATATAACATGTATACAAAGGAAGTTTGGCTGCCGGCCAATTATTTGAATGAAAAAATGACTAATTTCTTCAAGTTTACTATGCGGCCCGAGGTCAAGGTGAAGCTGGGCGCGTACAATTTCGAGCAGAACAAACTAACCTCCAATGATTTTCTGGTGTTTACCTCTGACGGTCGTATGATATACAGTGATGTGAAAGAAAAGTGGCTGTATGTGGATGGGCTTGCGCCGGATCGGCTGTACTTGAATGAGGATTTGCAAAGACTGGCAGTGGAGTTCTCTGGAGAGCGAGTCGCGGCTGTGGAGGATAAAGGGATTTTGTATTACTTCGATACCGGTACGAAGAAGCTGAACAGCATCTTATTGTCAACCGGTACACGGATGAGCAGCATGGATGTACCGGAGCAGGTGGACGCTATTAAAGAGATTAACGGAACCTTAGTCTACTTATCCGGCAGAAAATTTTACAGGCTGGGGACAGACGGAAAGTCCAGGCTTCTTCTTGATTTGGATACGGTCGCTGTGCAGAAGGGCATGTATGACCCTGTCACGAAAACGAATAATTTAGCAGTGACAGTACCTGCTGCGATAGGAACGATCACAGGATTTACCGGGGATGGAGACGGTCATCTGTACTTGCTGGAAAAAGGGGAGCTGCTGTGGCGGATACAATTGTTCGAAGGGAACTAGACAGACCAACTCTCGGCGCGTGTGAAATCCTCATCCAAGGGATTCCTTTATAGGAGCCCTTGGATTTTGTCATTGTAGTACCCAAAACGGTCAGCTGAACTTGCAGCTATAAAGTACAACAAAGTGGAGTTCAACAAAAATTACAAAAAGGTTAAGACAAAAGTTACAAAAAAATTACAAAAAAAGTTACAAAAAACAAAGGTCTCAGCTAAAGAGCTGAAACCTTTGTTTGCTTCATTATGCGGTCGAGAGGACTCGAACCTCCACGGCTGTTACACCACTAGAACCTGAATCTAGCGCGTCTGCCAATTCCGCCACGACCGCTCGTTTGAGCGACTCCCTAATTATATAACGTGGCCTAGGAATTGTAAAGCATTTATTTAAGAGATTTTAATTTCCCTGTCGCTCAGCATCTATCTAAAAGCTTCTGCCGCGGCGGGCGAGAATAAGCCGGAGAAATAAATAGCAGATCGTGAGCCAGGCTCCGCCTGCACAGTATCCGGCAATAATATCGCTCGGATAATGAACGCCTAAATAAACCCGGCTTATCCCGATACCCAGAATGAAGCAGATGGACACGAACACGATAACAGCTTTAGCTATCGGAGATCGAAGGAACATGACCAGCAGCATACAGATCATTCCGAAAAAAACGATGGCTCCCATCGAATGGCCGCTTGGAAAGCTGTATCCAGTCTCTTCAATAAGCCGGTGCAGGGTTGGCCGTTCCCGCTGAAAAATATTTTTGAGAAGCTGATTGAATCCGGCGCAGCCGCCCATGGCAACAATTAAAAATAACGCTTCCCAACGTTTTCGCTGCCAGATCATCAAGAGGACAGACAGAATAGTCCATATTGTAATCCCCATCGTTGAGCCGATAAACGTGACGGCTTTCATAATGAAGGTCAGCTGTGGATTAATTTGGCCCTGCACTGCGCTGATAACGGCCGGATCGAAGGTGAACAGCTGTTTGTCCAGCAGCACCATCACGAATTTGGCAAAGCCGGACAAAAATAAAAGCAGAATAAGAATGGAAAGTAAAGTCACCTTTTTTACAGAGGTGGAGCGGGTTGACAATTGCATGAAGCGATCAGTTCCTTTTCGTTTATTCATTATGTACAATGCAAGGATCAGGAGTACAGCAGCACCCAAAAAATATAAGCTGTCATGATGTACCGCGTTGCGGACAAGAACCCATTTTTCCCCTAGGCCATAGCCTAGAGACACAAAGGCAAAATTCCATAGGAGCGCGCCGGAATATGCCGAGACCGCGAATTTCTGTAGCGGGAGCCGCAGCATGCCGGCCATATATGCCGTAAGATGCCGCAGGCCCGGCACAAAGTAGCCGACAACGAGCAGCCAGCTTCCATACTTGGTGAATAATTGCTGGCTGCGTGTTATTTTTTGCTCGGAAAGGTGAAGCTTCGGACCAAATTTGTGCAAGAAAGGAAGACCAAGCTTGTTGCCGATTCCATAGCTCAACGTAATCCCGGCCGCGGTACCAAGAAAAGTGCTGAGCAGCGCTGCAGAAAAGCTGAAGGTGCCTTTATAAATAGTAAACCCGACGAAGGTCAGCAGCACTTCATCCGGAAGCGGAAGGCCAACGACTCCTAAGGCCAACGCTCCAAAAATTCCCCAGTAGCCGTAATGCAATACCCAATGCGCCAGAACATGTTCCACAGCTAACCTCCAGATATAGAGCGGTTTAGTTGACGGCACAAAAAGAAGATGGCTGAAAACGGACAAGTTTATTCTCATTTTACTGTACTGGAGAAGCTTGCTGACTTGAATGGTTCCGGCTTGGCCAAGCGCGTACTATGATATAAAGATACCGATCTGAACGAAAAAAATCAAGGGCACCAGCCTGATGGACTGATACCCTTGATTGCGATTTGCGTATGCGGTCGAGAGGACTCGAACCTCCACGGCTGTTACACCACTAGAACCTGAATCTAGCGCGTCTGCCAATTCCGCCACGACCGCATGGTCGATGTTGCCGATGAACCTGCAATTGATATGGAATCAATTTGCTTGTCTCGGCTACGTTTATGATAATAACACGCTTAAGAATAAGGAGTCAAGCCAGGAGATAAAAGTTCCGCAATTTAGAATTTTAAGGCAAGTGCAGCGCTATTTGTGCAGTATGGGCCTCTTCGGCAACGGGCACACTAATAACATCTCATTTCCAATGAAAGGAGAAGTGTTTATATGGCTAAAGGACAAGATTTAATCCGTTTTATTACGGAGAAAGTCGTTGTTTTTATGGACACACCGCAAGAAAACCGCAGAGCTTGGCGGCAAGCCCGTCAGGCAGTGCGAAGCCGGAGAAGTCCATGGGCAGTACGCTGGTTTGGCATGATCCCCCTGTCGATTCGGATGTGGCTTGACAAAACGGTTCAAAAAATCCGCTCTTATAAATGAAAAATGACATCATGACTTAAAAAAGGCAGCCCCTTTTCATTTGAAAATGGGGCTGCAAGTATATAAAAAGAGGAGGAGAGAAACCTAAAGGAAGAAATTGCCGTACCTTTGAAGCACGGAGAAGGGAATGTAACGGACGCCACCGGTATCGAGAGACAGTCCTACATATGCGGCCTTGTTACTCCAGATCTGATAAGATGAAACCCCAAAGGCATATAATACTGTATGCTCAAAAAGCTTGGCGGTGAACGTGACATTCGCCTCATGATGAACCGCTTGCATGATATCGTGTAGTTCGTGGCTTACGACGGGCTTATGCAGCATCCAATCCGTATTTTCAAACGGGTCAAAAGGAGGCATACTGCCGCTGGCTTGAATGACAGCGCTGCTTGAAGCGAGCGGGCCCAGGGCTTCGGGCACAAGCGCAGTATGGAACTGATTGCTCCGCCATAATGAAA
This sequence comes from Paenibacillus sp. y28, assembly GCF_037137075.1. Classification (NCBI taxonomy): domain Bacteria; kingdom Bacillati; phylum Bacillota; class Bacilli; order Caryophanales; family Paenibacillaceae; genus Paenibacillus; species Paenibacillus sp. y28. The sequence goes on along the minus strand of NZ_JBBBNV010000038.1, from coordinate 4,158 downwards.
CCGTTTCCGAAACAGGAAGCAGCTCGCCTGTTACCGCATCGAGATAATGGGTTTCTTCGGTCCCCTCAAGCTGCCAGACGGTCTGCAGCGGATCCATATAAATTTTTTGCGGCTGCACCTCTTTATTGACGTGCAATCCATACAAGGAGACGTTGTGATTTAACGTAGCTTCGCTAAAAAGAGGGCTGCTGCCTGTGCCGTATTCGCCGAGGAGAAAGCCCCCGATTTCGGTGGCATGGATAATGAAGTAACCCAGCTCCTGCCCATCCTTTTCAAAAATCGCCACCCAGCCATGTGTGCCCGGCCCGAGCGGATAAGTGGTCCAGCCGGCCTCAAGCCATCCTTCAAAGCCGCTGGTTCTGGCAACCTCCTTCACCCAGAGTCGGATATGATCATCGAGTGTGACGGGCTGATCCGAATGCGGAGGAGTGGGCTCAGCCGCGGAAGAGGAAGTCGGCTCAAGTGCCCCCGTTTCTGGCAGGGCAGTCTGGTTAGCAGAGCCGGCAGAAGGAACAAGATAAAACAGGATCAAGCTCATGATCATCAGGCTGGCAAAGCCGGAGGCGGCGGTTTTCACGATCGGTTACTCCTTCCTATACAAATCTAGGAATCTAGCGGCTCCCGGTACAACCTAGTCTAAAGGATTGGCGGCAAAAAGTTTGACGGAAGCTGTATGCGCGCCAAAAAAATTTCCAGCTCCGGTTTTACCTGAATGTTGCCTGAATGTGGCGAGGATCGTCAGCCATTGGCGGAGAGGCTTTGCTGCAAATGAAAATATCCGCAGTTGATGGCAGAAACGCGCACACGCGGACGGAACTGCCACGCAATTTCTTCCTTTCGGCTTAAATACTGCTGCTCGGCGGCATTTTTTTCTTCTTCCTGAAGATTGAGAATTAGCTCCTCGTAGTAAGCCTCAATACGGCGAAGCTCTTCAATCCAGCGATCGTAGGCGTTGTCCGCCCAAGTGTAATCGGCCAGGCGAAGCTTGCCCAGCAGGTGCTGCTCCAGCCGCTTTTGGCTTTCCCGGCTGTTCATGCGCTTGGGCAGCAGCTGCAAACCGGAAGGGAGCTGCGGGGTTAAGGTGCGGCGCAGCAGCTGACGGTGGGCATTCTCCACCAGCTCGCCGGTGCACAGATTAATGGCCATCGAGTGCAGCTCATCCCTTTTCAGATCACACATAAATTCAACCTTATAATTCACCGCCAGCCATGTGCAGTAGGGCCGTCTAGGGATGAAGCCCGCCAGGGAAGATGTGTTTTCCCCGGCAGGCTGCTCAAACAGCTGAATATATTTGCCCTTTTGCTTAACGACCTGAAACAGCTGCTCCAGCCGGCGGCTGCCGTAAGTAATTTCTTCCTTCGGGATACGCGCCGTTTGTATGGCGGCGGGGACGGCAGCGCCGAAGTATCGGTTGATGAGGGAGTCCCCCGGTGCAGCCATGCCGGATGAGGGAAGCATAGCTGCGGACGGTTTGGAATTCGGGAGAGACGCAGTCTGCGGAGGCGGGGAGGTATGCTCCGGTTCCGGCTCCCGCCTGAAAATCAACTGGTAGGTCATCGTTTCGGGCTCGGCCCCTGTACGCTCCACAAAATTCCAATAATACGAACGGCCTGTCAGCTCTCTGTCTGCTTCGGGGGAAAGCTTGACAGTCACCTGCTCCGGAGTTTTTTCGACAATATGGCACCCTGTAGCATTCAAATATTCCATAACGAAGCGCTCAATCTGTTCAATATCCTTCATGTCCGAACCTCCGCGTGATCAATTGGTTTGCCGCAAGAGTCAAACAGGTGGGTCAAATTCTCTGTATCTCCGGCTGGGCTTTGCTTGTGAGTCTGCGCGGCATTAGCTGCGATGGAGGCGGGCGCCGATCCGGAAGCGCTAGTAACCGCCCGGCGTGTTTGTTCAAATTGCTGCCCCCAATCGGACAGCTGCCTGCGGACGTCTTCTTTTGAATCAGCTTCAATGATCATTTTAAAGAGGCTGTTTTCAAGCGAGCTTTGCTTCTCCATCCGTTCCAGAATGACATCCAGCCCGCCGATGACGGATTCGAACAAATTAATTTTCTCATGCAGCAAATCCAGAATGTGCTCCTCAATCGTACCTACGGTAGACAAATTGAATATATTGACGTTCTCCGTTTGTCCGAGCCGGTGCACACGGCCAATCCGCTGCTCCACACGCATCGGATTCCAGGGCAAATCGAAATTAATGATGTTGTGGCAAAACTGCAGGTTAATTCCTTCGCCTCCGGCTTCCGTAGCGATCATGACTTGAGCGCGGCCGCGGAATAAATCCATCATCCAGTCTTTTTTTCCACGGTTCATCCCGCCCCGGTACGGAACGGCTGTGATTTGATGTTTTTTTAAATATTGCAGCAAATATTCCTGTGTAGCCCGATATTCTGTAAAAATAATAACCTTGTCCCCGATTTCGCGAATCAGATCCATCGTTTGCTCCCCTTTGGTGTTCGCCTGGATGCCTTTAATGAGCTCCACCAGCCCCCAAATCTGCTCCCGCAAGGGAGAGTCAGCCGGGGTTTTCTTAAACATGTTCACCAGGGTGACGAATACGGCGTCGCGGCTGCTGCATACCTCGCGCTGCAGCGTGACGAGCGAGAGCATACTATTCATATCGCCCAGCAGGGCCGATTCACGATAACGGTTTTTGACAAAATCAGTTACGCCCTCATAGAGCCGCTGCTCCTCTGCGGACAGTGTGAGCGGCACGTTGCGCACAATTCGGCGGGTAAACTGTATGCCTCCGTCGCTCCGCCGGTTGCGGATCATCACCTTGGACAGCTGCTGCTGGAGCACGCGCTCATTTTTGGCAATCCGTTTATCGACAACGAACTGGGCTGCAAAATGAGAATGTCCCCCGAGCTGTCCCGGCTTCAGCAGAGTAATCAGGTTGTAGAGCTCGCCCAAATCGTTCTGGACGGGCGTAGCTGTAAGCAGCAGGCAGTATTTTTTGCGAAGCTGGGTCACAAATTGGTAATTGGTCGTTTTTTTGTTTTTTAATTTATGCGCCTCGTCAATAATGACCATGTCATAATCAATGTTCAGTACGATGCTGCGGTGAGGATCGCGCTTGGCCGTATCAATGGAAGCCACGATAACATCGCAGCTCTGCCACATGTATTCCTTCTTATGGGCTATCGCGGAAATGCCGAACTTTTGATTCAGCTCCCGCACCCATTGCAGCACCAAAGAGGCGGGAACCAGAATAAGCACCTTGCGAATCAGCCCGCGTATCATATATTCCTTCAAAATCAGCCCGGCCTCAATCGTTTTGCCGAGACCGACCTCATCCGCTAAAATCGCTCGCCCGCGCATTTCGGTCAGCACCTTTTGAGCGGTTTCGATTTGGTGGGGCATCGGAGTTAGATGGGGAAGATGCGTCAAGCACTGAAGCTCATCAAAGCTATGAATGAGGCCGGCCTCTTCCGCTTCGACTGCAAGCTTAAATAGCGTCCAATCATCCCATGGGCCCCCGCGGGAAAGACGCTGATCGAGCTCATCCGCCCAAGCGTCCTGCAGGTGAAGCTGTACTTTGTCATGCAGGCGCGGGGCGCCGCCTTCGGGATTCGGCGTTTGGAACATGCTCAGGCCTCCTAACATAAGTTGAAATGAGTGTGCACTGCCTAGTATGTACCAAATTGCTCCAAATCATCAGTCGATGGAAAAAAAGATGATGTCGTTTCATTAGCCAAAGCTGCTTTATACCTGACCCAGCTATCGTGTACAATGGAGAAGACTGGATAATAAATAAGGCGAATGATCGTGCAGGGAGACATTTCGGGGGAAGCCGGACGGCTGCCCCGCAGTAACGCCGAAGGGGGTAAGCGCAGCAAGCGTCAATCTCTCAGGCAAAAGGACCTGTGCCGGACGCCACTCTGGAGAGAGCCGGCGGGAGAAATCGATCCCGGGGCCACCCACGGGGAAAGGGTCTGAATCGCCCTGCGACTGCCATGTGCGGCATGCGTTCAGACACACAACTCTCAGGTACAAGGACAGGGCGAATGAGATTTTTATCTCCATCTAGTGCACTAAAACTTAAATATAACAACAGTTAAAAGCAAAGAACCTTGCCTTTATAAGTCCATTTAAAAGGCTTGGCCATGGTGGAGTTGAAGTAGTCGATAAACGCAAACACTTGTTT
>NZ_JBBBNV010000037.1:0-33610 GCF_037137075.1 Paenibacillus sp. y28 | reverse complement strand
AGCTATTGCGAGTTCATAGGCGGTTCTTCCGCACAGATATGAGTTCAAATTACCATAATTCCGGAATTGCGTCAATATATAGAAACAAGCTGAATACGCGTTTCTTTGCTGGCCGCATGACCTGCCGGTACTAGCCGTGCTTCCCGATGCCCCTTCCCAAGCCAGCAAAGCAAGAAAAATCCGGGGGAGCTCCCCGGATTGAAGTTTAGCCGCCGCAGCGGCTAGCAGATAAGCTTGAAATAGGTCATCATCAGCTGTTCCTTCTCATCGGCTGTCAGCAGCTGCTCTGCAATCGGGAGCAGTACCCGCTCCTCTTTGGCCGCCAGCTTCACAAACCGCATGCAGGCTTCTTGAACAAGATCCGCCATCGCTTGCGCTTCTCCTGCGTCTGCCGTGGTGCCCTCCGTCTGCCGCAAAGCATAATGGAAGCGCCGCAAAGCACTGCGGATGTGCTCCTGCTCCTGCTCCATTTCCTCCATCGGCCCGGCCCTTCGTCCCATGTACAGCGTCAGCACCGGGAACAAGCCCGCCTCCTCCCGAAGCAGGTGCGGCTCAAGCTGCTCTGCGAAGGCCGCCGCCTCGCGGCCGAGCGCTTCCAGAGGAAGCGTCCAGTCCTCTACATCCGGCCCGCTCCCGATTCCCTCCGCTAATCGGCCAAGCCTCTCCGCCGCCTGTACCAGCGGTACATGCTCTTCCTTCAGCTGCTGCAGCGCTTCACATAGTGCATGTTGACGAAGCGGCTCAACGGCCGCCTGTACAGCTGTATCTGCGAGTAACGGTTTCATCTTAAAGCCCTCCTTTAAATGCATACCATTTTATACCATCGTCAGTTCAACGCTTTTTGTACCACGCGCGGAATGAGAATATCGTTCTCTAAATGAAGGTGCTCCAGCAAATCCGCCTCCAGGCATTGAAGCCTTCGAAGGATTTGCACATATTGGCGGCATGAGTCCGGCTCAGGGGTATAGTGCTTCGTCACCTGACGAAGCTCGCGGAGCAGCGCAATGAGATGACGGTGATCCGTCTCAAGCTCGTGAACCACTGTAATATTCATGGCGATAAGAGAAGGCGCAGGCGAGCGGCAGCTGGCAAAGCGGATGATCGTCGGAAACACAGCCTCCTCCTCCTGCCGCAAATGCTCCTCCAGCTCATCCTTCAGTAAATGAAACGTACGATTCAGCTGGCAAAGCAGCCCGTTCTGCTCGCCCTGCCCCCTCGCCAGCTGAATGAGAGACTGGCTGAGGTGCGGGAGCTCTGCATGCAGGTAAGCATGGTGCGTATCTGTAATATAATGAATCAGGGCGCAAACGGACGCCTCGTGCCAAACCTCCGATGGACTGGCGAGGCTTGCTGCTTCAGGGAAAGCTACAGCCATTTGTCTTGCAGAGTCAAAGGAATCTAAGGTGAGCGGCATACAAATCCTCCTCCTTGTTGTTTCCCGGTACAATGCGGACATTGCTCAAGAATCAAATTTCCGCCGCTGTACCGGCGTTTTATGGTGGACTGACCGGTTCGTTATTGATTGATGCTCTAGCCAAAAAATTCGTCTGACTTTCCATGCCCGGACCTTGCTCCGGCACTGCCCAAGCTGCAGGACTTGATGTTCAACCTTCTGATACCATCATACGCAATCGACCGGCATACCGGATGTGATTAAATTCACAAATCTGTGACCAACCAAGTGAAGTTCATCAGATCGACAAATATCTTTCAGCAGCAGCAGTAGCCTGTGAGGGGGACAGCGGATGTTTATCCCGGAGCAAAAATGATAAAATAAAAGCAGCCACAAGCCATGACAGGAGGCCTGCATAATGGATGCACCTCCCTGCATAGTCAATACCACTCCGGAAGACGCCGTCATTCAAGTCGAAGGACTGAACAAGAAGTGCAGTGATTCCACAGCAGTAGGCGGTTTTCATTTCGCAGATTTATCATTCATAAGGGAGAGTGCTTCACAATATGAAGATTCGTGTATCCGCTGTTCAATACGAGCTTCGTACGATTCGGAGCTTTGAGGAATTTGCCGCGCAGGTAGAGCATCACGTCAGGACCGCCGAGGAGTTCGGAACAGAATACGTGCTGTTTCCTGAATTCTTGACCACTCCATTGCTGTCCATCGGGGACGAGCAGGGCAAAGCGCTGCCAATCGACCGGCTGCCGGATTTTACCGGGGCATATGAAGCCTTGTTCAGCGGTCTGGCCCGCCAGTACAAGATGCACCTGATCGGCGGCACTCACGTCATTCGTGAAGGGGACAAGCTGCTGAACACCGCGCATTTGTTTTTCCCGGACGGGCGTATTGGGCGTCAGCCTAAAATCCACATCACCCCTACCGAGGTGAAGGAATGGAACATGGGTGCGGGCGACGTACTGCAGGTTTTTGATACAGGGAAAGCCGTCATCGCCATGCTGACCTGCTATGATATTGAATTTCCTGAAATCGTGCGGATGGCGCGAGCCCGCGGCGCGGATGTTATTTTTTGCCCTTCCTGCACCGATGATCGCCACGGCTTCCACCGCGTTCGTTATACCTGCCATGCCCGTACTATTGAGAACCAGCTTTACGTCGTCACGACCGGTACCGTGGGCAGCCTGCCTACCGTCGATTTTATGCGCGCCAACTTCGGCCAGGCGGCCGTGCTGACGCCGAACGACATCCCGTTCCCGCCGCACGGCATTGCCGTACAAGGAGAACTGAACCAGGATATGATCGTTACGGCTGATCTGGACCTGCAGCTGCTTGAGGAAGTCCGTTCCCGGGGCTCTGTCACAACATGGCGCGACCGCCGCACGGATTTGTATACCGACTGGAGCTAACAGGCTGTGATTTGAATAATCTCCATCCATCCGCTGCCTTCACCGAAAAAAAAAAGGAGCTGTACCCTATGTCTGCGTACCGAAAGGAACTCGTTGTATTCGCCCGGGACGGCTTGTCGGCCCCGGCGGTCATCCGCAACTATACGGCGCAGGATTTCGACGAGCTGATTCAAATTCAGAGCGAGTGCTTCCCGCCGCCCTTCCCTTCAGAGCTGTGGTGGAACCGGGAGCAGCTGACCGAGCATGTTACCCGCTTCCCGGAAGGGGCGGTTTGCGTCGAGCTTGGCGGGCAGCTGGCCGGCTCTATGACCGGGCTGCGGGTCCATTATTTTCCCGGCGATCCGGATCACACCTGGGAGGAAATAACCGACAACGGCTATATTCGTAATCATCGGCCGGATGGCAATACGCTGTATATCGTCGATATTAGCATCCGTCCCGCTTTCCGCCAGTTTGGACTCGGCAAGCAGCTGATGCAGGCGATGTACGAGCTGGTCATTCAGCTTGGCCTCGACCGGCTGCTGGGCGGCGGCAGAATGCCGGGCTATCACAAGCATGCCCGCCTCCTCACCGCCGAGCAATATTTAGATGAGGTCATAGCGGGCAGATTGACCGACCCGGTCGTAACCTTCCTCCTGCGCTGCGGTCGTACGCCGGTGAAGGTCTCCGCCGGATACTTGGAGGATGAAGAGTCACTTGGCTATGCCGCCCTGCTGGAATGGCGCAATCCATTCCGGCCGCAAGCACCGTAACCGCGGCAGGAAAGCACCATACGGTTCGAAACTCAGTCATTCCCTCCCGAACGATAGTATTCTAAAAAACGTGCAGCACACCTATAGCCGGATGTATCCCGGGCTCATGAATTGAAATATGGACGCTCATGCCAGGCGTCCACATAAGAAAACCAGCTCCCCTGCGGGGAGCTGGTTTTCTTCAACGCATCGTTTTATATCTAATCTTCGTTTTATATCAAAATTAATCTTCGAGTTCAGCGACAAGCCGCTTGGATTCTCCGCTGGCCGTTGTGAAGGTTTCATACACCTTTAAGGTCAAAGGCGATGTAAATTGCTCCGAAGTGCCGGTAAAGGTCAGATTGTTCTCGCCCGTTAGAAGGCGGTCCTGACCAATCATAGGCTTGGACGCTGTGCCGACCAGCCGGCCCGCCGCATCATACAATTCAAACTGCAGCTTAGGGAAATTGGCATCCAGCTCCGTTTGAACCTTGCGTTCTACATCCAGGAAAAACTTCCCTTTATAGGAGAACTGCTGCGTTCCCGAATTATACAGGAACGAAATATCCCACGAGGAAAATTTCACAACAAACGGATACATATTGAACGAATCCCATGGCCCCGTCGACTCTTGGAGCTTCACGCCGTAAGCCGCAATCGTTGATTTATAAGGCGCTGCGGAAACAGCGTCCTGAATTTTAAGCTGCAAGTTCTCGCCTGTTTCGGAGACCGGCATTGTAAACGCATAGTTCACAATGACCGACGACTTCGGCAGCACTCTGCTTGGTGTCGAAGCTTGGCGCTTCCCGCTGTAATCATAGCCGTCGGAGCTCAGCAGCGAAGTCTGGAAAACCGGGACATCCAGGGGACGATCGCTGTTATTTTGAATCGCGAACTTGGCGGTAATGTTCTTGTTACCTTCCTCTTCGTTGTCGCTAATGTTGAACTCAACCATCGACACCTTCAGATTCGGATGAATCAGCTGGCTGCGGGAATCGAATTGCATTGCATCGCCAAGCGCATATACGCCTGTAACGGCGCGATCTTCTCCGCTAGGAATAAGAATGTTATAGCGTCCAATCGCATATTGGCCTGCGGCGCCACTGGAAGATCCGAAATATTCTGTGGTCAATACATTCAGACTGGATAACACTGCATCCTGATCCGCCGGGATGGCATAATGAATATACTTTTGCTCCTTGCTCTCCAGGACAAGACTGTCCGCTTCCACCCGGCTGCCCGCATAGACCTTCTCCGCTGTTTTCCCGTCAATCAGGAAGGTCGGAACGATTTCCCGCTGATCGCCCGGATTGTAGGCCAGCAATTGTACGACATATACCGTGCCGGTGTCTGTGGATTCCTTATGAATATCAGTTGGCGTGTATGTAATCGGCGATTCGAAATATGGAAGCGTAAAGCTGTCCGACCATTTGAGAAGCGCCTTCGGATCGGTGATTTGTGTATCTCTGCCCTGCCACGGCTGCAAAGTAATCGGAGCATTCAGCACAACCGTTTCTTTTTTCGGATATATGTACATGTCCACATCGGTCCAATTCAGCTCGGCCAAGACCACATTGCCCTTGCGGTCAATGACCGACAGGTAGCTCAGCTCGCTTTCGGTATGAGGCTGAATCGCCTTCAGGTTGGACGTGCTGGGCTGCAGCGTATAGACTACGCCGTCTGCCGTTTTGACACGCAGCTCATAATCGGGTACACGGGTTACCGAATCGCTGTTGTTTTTAAGATTGACAACCACGCCGATACGGGTTCCCTTGAGTACCGGCTCATTAATGACACTTTTAACTTGAACGTCCAGCACCTCGGTCAAGCTGTACACCTGCTCAGCCTGAATGCTGACCGCACTGCCTGCCTCCTCTGCCAGCGCCGAATAGGCGCCGACAGAGAGCAGGGAAGCGGAAAGCGTGAGAGAAACAATCGTTTTGTAAAATTTACTGCGCATGCGAGTTCCTTCCTCCCCAGAAAGTTTACTGTTTAACCTGTACTTTATCTTTGTCTCTTAATTGATGCTGACCGGAAATGACCAGCTGCTCGCCTTCCTTAAGACCCGAAATAACCTCCTGGTCCGCATTATTCAAACGGCCAAGCTCCACCTTCCGGCGTTCCACTTGATCTCCGGCAAGCACGAACACAAACGTCGCATTGCCTTCGCGGACGACGCTCAAGGTCGGAACGGTCACCACGATTTGATCCTGCTCATCGGCAAGCAAAATTTGGGCTTTCATTCCAGGCTTCAGCTTCTTGTCAGGATTTGCAACCTCCAGCTCCAGTGAATACGATTTCGTATTGGCGCTCATGACATCGGCCAAATAGTTGACCTTGGCCTTCGTGCGCTCTACCGAACCGGGAACATAGAAGGTCAATTCCTGCTTGCCGCGGATCAGCGCCGCGGCATCCTCAGTCAGCTCTGCCTTCAGCTTAATCGGATCAAGCTGCTGAATTTTGGCCGCCTGGAAGCCGGCGTTAACGGTCATCCCTGTTTCAATCGGCAGGTCGGTAATAACACCGCTGACGGTCGCTTTAACCTCCATATTTTCCAGTGTCCGTTCTGCCTGGCGCACCCCCAGATTAGCGGACTGCAAGCTCTGTTCCAGCTGTGCATTGGAATTCGTTGTTTCCAGCGTCTTCAACTGGTTTCGGCTGTTCTCCAGATCGAGCTGCAGCGTCCTGAGCTGGGTTTCCATTTGTTCTACCTGAATTTTTTCTACAAGACCGGAATCATAGTCGTTGCGAATCTTGCTATAATTTTTTTCCAAATCCTTCAGGGCCAGCTCCTGCTTCTCGATGCCGTTTTTCAGGGCGATCTTGCTGTCCTCTACATCCTTGCGCGCCTTCGCAAGCTGCTGCTGTGTTCCGCTTGCCGTAATTTGCGAGCTTTCCTTTTGCAGCAGCACATCCGTCGGGTCAATCCGGAAAATAGTCTCGCCCTTCTGTACAAAATCGCCGCGCTTCTTCAATATTTCCTGAATATCACCGCCCGCTTTGGTGATGACATCAATTTGAATGGACGATTCGATGTCAGCCACCTGCTCCAAGGGCTCGCTAATCGTCTTCTTCTCTACCTTTGCTACACTTACCGTCTTTATCTGGCTTTCAGCTGCTGCCGACGGCGCGGTCTCTTCTGGCGTCCCGGACGAGCAGCCTGCAATTAAGGCTGCGGTCAATACGAGCGCGCCGGTGAGCTTCACGCTTTTTTGAACGGACTGTTTCAATATCAGCTTCATTGGACGTTTCTCCTTTTCCCTGTTCCCTTTTCTATCTCCATATCCTGCTCGCTTTATCGCTTAATGAACGATTGACGTTGGGTTTGGCTCTGCTAATGCATTCTTCTTATTAAACATGCGGGAGAGGCGCGCCTTCATTCCTTCGACAATCTCATACATCACCGGCACAACAACGAGTGTCAGCAGCGTGGATGATGTCAGACCGCCGATAACAACAACGGCCAGTCCCTTGGAAATGAGTGTTCCTTCCGAAAGGCCCAGAGCCAGCGGAAGCTGTGAAACAATCGTTGCGCCAGCGGTCATAATAATCGGACGCAGACGGGACAAACCGCCCTCCAGAAGCGCTTCCCGGATGCCCATCCCTTCCTCGCGGAGCTGAATAACCTTGTCAATCAGTACGATGGCGTTGGCGACGACAATCCCGATAAGCATCAGGAAGCCAATCAGAGAAGTAATGTTAATCGACTCATTGGTAACAAACAGTCCGATAAAGCCGCCGATCGCCGCAAATGGCAGAGAGAACATAATAACGAACGGGGCGCTGGCATTGCCGAACGCAATGACCATGATCAGATAAACAATCATAATCGCCGCGATCATGGCAAGCACGAGCTGTCCGAAGCTTTCCGCCATGTCATCGCTGACCCCTTGGACCTGGGTACGGATACCGTCCGGCAGGCTAAGCTCCGCCAGTGCGGCGGTTGCTTTGGCGCTCACGCCGCCCTTGTCTTTGCTGTCGATCTTGGCTGTAACCTTGACATATTGCTGCTGCATCTCGCGGGTAACGGACGCCGGCGCGTCTATCTGGTGCACCTTGGCAACCTCGTTGAGCGCAATCGTCACGCCGGTCGGTGTGGCGAGGCGAATTGCTCCGACCGCCTGCAGCGAGTTCTTGAATTTCTCATCCACCATAATTTTTGTTACATAGCTGATGTTGTCGAATTTGATTTCGCCAATTTCATTCTCAGACAGCCACTGAGCGACAGTTTGGGTAATTTGGGCCGAGGACAAGCCGTAAAGCCGGGCTTTATTCTGATCCACACTAACCGTTACCTGCAGCTTCTTCTCGCTCAGATTGTCTTTGATTTCTTGAATTTCCGGGATTTCGGCCAGCTTTTGCTTCACCATCTGCAGGCTGGTTTCCAGCTGATTGATATCTTCTCCGATAAGCAAGTACGCGAAATCAGCGCCTGTGCCTGTTGATGCGGAGGACATCAGCGAGCCCTCCACCTCGGAGCCCTGCGGAACCATGCCCCGCATAGCCTCAGTCATCTCGGCAGCAACCTTCTTGGCATCCTGCTCCGGCTTTACGGCAGCCATAATCGAAGCATAGTAGTCGATCCGTTCGTCGCTGCTGCTATTTTGGTCGTAGCCCACCATCGATTCATAATAATCAAAGACCTTTTGCCCCGAAGCATCCTTGGCGGTGCCCAGCATCGCCTCGATTTCCCTAATCTTCAAATCCATTGTTTCAAAAGAAGTTTCTCGCGGCAGCTTTACCGTAAACTGCATTTGCTTCTCCGTACTGCTCTCCGGCATAAAGGACGAAGCCAGGAACGGAACAGTGCCTGCGACAGAAACGACAAGCAGCAGAATGGAAGCCAGCAGCACCTTGATCGGGTTGCGGAGGGAAACCTCCAGCACCTTTTTATAAGCCAAAGTCCCTTTGCCGTATACATTCTCATCGTGATGCTTGATGTTGCGGTTATTCAGCACCAGCAGTTTTGCAAGCATCGGAATAACGGTCAACGCCACAAGCAGCGACATCATCAAGGCGACGACAATCGTAATCGCGAATGGGCGGAAAATATCCCCCAGCACCCCGCCGACAAAAGCAATCGGCAGGAATACGCCTGCTGTAGTCAGTGTCGAGGACGTAATCGCCATCGCTACCTTGGCGGTAGCGATTCGAATTACCGATTCGTTGCGCTCGTGAGCCTTCTGAAGCTCGGTATAAATATTCTCGATAACGACGATACTGTCATCGACAACCCGGCCGATAGCGATGGTCAAGCCGCCGAGCGTCATAATATTGAGTGATAGGTCAAAAACCGCCATGATAGACAGTGTAGTCAGAACGGATAGAGGAATGGAGACGAGAACGATGATCGTCATGCGCACGTTCCGCAGGAACAGCAAAATCATGATCGCCGCCATAATAGCCCCGATGCTGCCCTCCTTCATCATCCCGTTGACCGACTTCTTCACTTCAGTCGCCGAGTTGTACACGTTCGTAAACTTAATGTTCGGATATTCCTTCTCCCAGTCTGCGATCATCTTGTCGAGACGGGCCGCGAATTCCACCGTATTGGCATCCTTGCCTTTATAGACGGTCAAGCCAATCGCCGGCTGATCGTTTAACCGGGTAATATATTTGGCGTCACTCAGCGCCTCCACCTTAGCCAGCTGCTTCAGCAGCAGCGTTTGGCCGTTTGAGGCCGAGATTTTCATATTTTCCAAGCCGTAAATCGTATTCAGATCGCTCTCGACCCGGACGGACTGCGACGTTCCGTTAAATTTAACGGTTCCTGCCGGATTGGTCGCAAGCGCCGCCTGAATGCTCTGCGTCACGTCACTCGGCGTCAGCCCATACGTAGTGAGGGCATTCATATCCAGCTTCAGCTTCAAGGTCGCCTCCTGCTGGCCGACCCCATCCACGTGGTCAATCCCGTCCATCGCGCTCAGAGTGGGCTCCACCACTTGCTCATAAAGCCGGTTGATTTCATCCTGATTCGTATCTCCGGTTCCATGCATAGCGGTAAAATAAATCGGAAAGCTGCCGAATCCGAATTTGGATACCTTAGGGGCAGATGCACCCGACGGAAGCTCCACGTCGGCAATGGCATCAGCAATGTCCGTCTTGGCCTTATCCGTATCGGCTCCATTCACAAGCTCGACGGTGATCAAGGAGAAGTTATCGCTCGAGGTGGAATTGATTTTCTTCAAGCCCTCAATCCCGACGATCCGCTTCTCCAGCTTCTTCGTTACATCCTCAAGCACATCTTTGGGCGGTGCGGGGTAAACCGTACTGACAAACACCATCGGCAAGGAAATATCCGGCATGGCTTCTTGCTTCAGTGTCGTGGCCGAATAGGCCCCGAAAATGAACAAAATGCAGCTGATGATGATGATTGCCGCAGCGTTTTTCAAAGAAAAACGGGTTAATTGGTTCATCTCTCTACTCCTCCATTATTCCAATCCTGCTCCAGTTCCCTCAGTTTCTGTTCAAACAAACGGTAAAATGATGCCAGTTCGGAATATCTCTGTTTAAATATGGCATACGATTCATACTCGGTCGGCTCAAGGTCCTCCAGCTTCAATAGCGCCGCTATATTCTCCTCCGCCTCATGACGCACCCGCTCGACCTTCGTCAAATGACTATGAATGACATTGGCGGCAACCGACTCGGCAATATAATAATAATCCTTGCGGTCGCGGCCGGAGGGCGCCTTACGGCACATCCCGTCCCGCTCCATTGCCCGGACCTGGACACTAACGGCTGCTTTGGAAACATGAAGACTTGTGGTAATGTCCTGCAGGCTAATCGGCTTGGCTGAAAACATCAGCAGGGAAAAAATTCTCCCCACCAACGGACTGTACCCGTTTTTTTCAAAGGCCAGCGACATATCATGACCGAGCTTGCTTCGCAGCTCTGTAAAAGTGGTTGGCGCCAGTTTCATTATCAGCTCCCCGTTTCTAGCGTTCACATCATTTTGAACCAAATAAACATCTCGTTCATCCCCTCAGAATGACCAGTCGGTCAATTAGTAATATACTGGATAAAATCAATTATTTCAATGGTTTTTTTTAATAAAATCAACTTCATTGACTAGTCGGTCATAATCTTGACGTATGTTATCGAAAGCTTTACAATGACTGTAAGCAAGAGTGATCCAGGAAAAAGGAAATGCTAAAACCAGTAAGGTGTGAAGTGCTATGCATGACAAAAAAACACAGTTGATTTTATCCGCAATCAGGCTATTTGGAGAACGTGACTATCACTCTACCTCCGTTCAGGATATCGTCACTCTGGCCGGAGTATCCAAGGGTGCCTTTTACCAGCACTTTCAGTCCAAGGAGGAGCTGCTGGTTTCCATTTACAGGCACTATTTCGACCGACTGCATAATGAATTGCAGGAAGCTCAAACCAGCGGGGAATTCACGACCCGGGAACTGCTCGTCAAAGCCATCGAGCTGCAGTGCCGGATCATCTTCGAGAATAAGGATTTCTTATGTATGATGGTAAACGGGACCGCATTCACCGAGGTTATTCGCGAGTTGATGGTCGCCAATGCGCTTCAAACGATAAAGTGGTTTCAGGAACGAATCATTGAGATGTACGGTCCGGATTTGGAGCCTCATTCTCTGGATTGCGCGAGCATGCTGACAGGGGCCGTAAAGGAGTACTTTTTTTGCCACATCTTCTACAGATACGACATGGACAGCCTCAAGGTTGCCAATTATTTAATTGATCGGCTGGATGATGTAGCTGCCGGCATCAAGCTCAAGACCCCTCAGCCTATACTAGATGCTTCACTCGGACAATCGAAGCCCGTGCTTCAAATCGAGAATAAGCCTTTGGAAGCACAGATTGAACTCATTAAGGCTTGGATGAAGCGCCATGTTAAGGATGAACAGACGGCGGCGGCAGTATTGCAATCACTGGATGCCATTGTGGATGAACTAAGAAAGGAAGCCTGTAACGGGATTATTCTGCAAGGCATGTATTCCTACTGTAAAACGCTTGCCCGCGAGGAACAAACCTTGCTTGATTTGCTGCAGCAAACCTTTGCCAACCGTATTCCGGGGGCCTGCTAATGCAAGCAGCCGTGTCAAAATTCGCGGATGTGCCGCGTGAATCAACGGATTGAATTGCCTGCCGGCGCCTGTCTGCGGTGTATGCCGCAGGACAATCTCCGTTTCTGTGCCATAATCTTTATT
Organism: Paenibacillus sp. y28; assembly: GCF_037137075.1. NCBI lineage: Bacteria > Bacillati > Bacillota > Bacilli > Caryophanales > Paenibacillaceae > Paenibacillus > Paenibacillus sp. y28. The sequence continues at coordinate 21,879 of NZ_JBBBNV010000037.1, read as the reverse complement.
TTAGTTTGAAGCCTGTGCCGTTCATACAGACCCGAGTCGGTTTTAACGGCTGGACCTTAGTCTAGGACAGTCATGTCAATGCCCAAACGAACAGCGGGCCGACAAGCGCATATGCCCTGCTTTCCGGCGACGACCGCCCCGGATCGATGTCCGCGCCTCTTTTGTCCGATAATTCCATTATAGCGCCCTGATCTAAACCCAGCTTAAGCGGAATCTTAAGATTACCTAAAGAAACTGGACAGAAACAAACACCGAATTTTCCGTTAGAATAAAAAAAAGCCCGTGCCGCAAACACCTTATCAAGGCGTTCCGCAGCGCGGGCTTTCTCGTATGGTCAGCTAAATCCAGGGGGAAATCCAGGCCTGCATCACCTGAATCAGGTCAGACTGCCATGCCATAATAGGTCCGATGGTAACCCGGTTAAGAGGCGGAATAAATACCAGCAGCAGAAAAATAAAAATGGACCACTGCTCGTATTGGACCAGACGGGCCCGCAGCATCGAAGGCAGAAGCTCGAACACAATCCGGTATCCGTCAAGCGGCGGCAGCGGGATCAGGTTGAACACAAATAGCATCATATTCAATCCCACCAGCAAAGATAAAAATGTAAATACAGCTTCCGATGCCCCTTCACTCCAGCCGCTCAGCACGCCATGCTTCATCAGGTACATATAAGCAACAAGTCCGATAAAGGCAATAACCCAGTTGCTGATCGGGCCTGCGGCTGAAACCACCAGACTCATCAGGCGCGGATATTTAAAATTGCGGCGGTTCACCATAACGGGCTTCGCCCAGCCGAAACCGGCGATAAGAACGAGCAGCGTCCCGAAAATGTCGAGGTGCGACACCGGGTTAAGCGTAACCCGCCCCTGATCGCGGGGGGTGGAGTCGCCAAAGCGGTCGGCCACAAATGCATGGGCAAATTCATGGACGGTAAACGCAATAATGAGCGCCAAAATCACAAACGGCATAATATTCAGCGGAAACGCCAAAAAACTGTCCATCCCTTCGCACATTCACCTCCTGAAAAATAGCCTAAACCGGACGGAATACAGCACCCGCACAAACGACTGCTTGTTTCTTGGAGGAATACGCTGCATTCCGCTCCGGCCTGTCACGCAATCACAATTACTTCTTGGCCACAATCGCTACCCAATCCTGATCGCGATGCTTGGCCTGAATGGTAAAGCCTGTGGCCAGAAGCGCCTGCTCCACTTCGGCTTCCTTGGCGATGTAAATGCCGGAGGCAATATAAATTCCGTCCTTCTCCAGCACCTGATACACATCATCCATAAACAGCAGCAGAATCTCCGCCAATATATTGGCAACCACAAGCTGAACCGGCACACGGACACCCAGCTCAGCCTCAACGTCCGCTCCGCCTTCCTGAGCCAGACGCAGCACCTGCAGAAGGTCGCTTTCCCGGATAGTGATGGCGTCCTCCAGCTGATTCAGCTCCGTATTGCTCGTTGCACTGGATACCGCCACCGGGTCCAGATCGAGGGCCAGGACATGCTTCGCCCCCAGCTTGGCTGCGGCAATAGCCAGCACGCCCGAGCCGGTGCCGACATCAATAACCTGCTCCCCGCCGCGGATAACGCTGTCCAGCGTGCGAATGCAAAGGGCTGTTGTCGGATGCGTTCCGGTCCCGAACGCCATCCCCGGATCCAGCTCGATGATAACCTCGCCTTCACTTGGCTCATACGCTTCCCAGGTCGGTTTAATTGTCATCCGCTCGGAGATGCGCATCGGCTTGAAATATTGCTTCCATGCATTGGCCCAATCCTCTTCGTCGACTTCCCGGACGCTGAACTCAGCCTTGCCGGTGTCAATACCGATTTCCTCCTTCAGCATCCGCACCGATTCCTGAAGCGAAGCGAGCAGCTCGCTGACCTCCTCCACCTCGGAGAAATACCCCTTGATAACGGCTTCCCCTTCAGGAATATCGTTCAGCGGCTTCTCATACCATTGTCCAAGCGAGGTGTCGCGCTTGCGGTTCAACGATCCGGACTCCTCGATAGAGACGCCGCCCGCCCCAAGCTCATGCAGGAAGTTGGAAATCATCTCCTCTGCTTCTTCCGTTGTATGTATTGTAATTTCGTGCCATTTCATGCTCGTCCCATCCCTCTCTGATCTCTGCAAAATGTCGCTGCGGGCTGCAGCCAGCTTGTTCCAGCAAACGTATTCATTGTATCGCACTACCGGGGCAGATTCAAACTGAAAGCACTGCGTAACAGGATGGGGCTGCTGTCATTTCTAAAAGCTTCATGCTCCATCTACAGCTTAAACTTATCCACAGCGCCTTGAAGCTCAAGCGAGGTCACGCTCAAGCGGTTTGCCGTTCCGGTAATCTCACCGATATACGCCTGCTGGCGAACCGCTGCTTGAGCCGCCCCGTCCGACGACTCCGCCACGTAGCGTGACATGTCGGCCAACTCGGCAATCGATGCTGTAACCTGCTCCGTTCCGGCAGACATCTGCTCGGAGACAGCCGATACCTCGGCCATCTGGGCGGCAACCTCACGAATGATTTGCTGAAGCGACTTGAAGGATTCAGCCGTCTGGATGACGACCTCCTGCATCGATTCAAACTCCTGGGCTCCATGCCCCATCGCTTCCGCCACCGAAGCCGTTTCCAGCTGTATTTGTTCAATCAGCTCCTTAATGCGCTCGGTCGATACCTTGGACTGGTCGGCCAGCTTGCGAATCTCCTCTGAGACGACGGCAAAGCCCCGGCCATGCTCTCCGGCCCGAACAGCCTCGATGGATGCATTCAGCGCAAGCATATTGGTCTGCTGGCTGACATGAGAAATAAGCACGGTCATTTCTCCGATTTGCCCGGACAGCTCCTGCAGGCGCTTCATCGCTGCCGCCGACCGCTCGACAGAGGTGCGCACCTCGCCAATTTGCTCCAGATTGCGCTTCATGCGTTCATTGCCTTCCGCGCTGCTGCCGCTTGCTTGCTCCGAAGCCTCGGCAGCAGCCCCTGCGGATTCAGCTACGCGCTGAATGCCGCCAGCCATCTCCTCCATCGCCCGGCTGCTCTCCCGCGTGCTATGAAGCTGCTGCGAGGCCCTGCCCGAAATTTCCCCGATAGCCGCCGTCATGTGCCGGATCGCTTCCTCATTATGCTTCGCCCGGCTTAACAAATCGCCGGAAGCGGCGGATACCTGCTGCGAGGCTTGTCCGATATGGCTGATAAGCGGACGGATGCTGTCCAGCATGGCATTAAAATGGCTGGTAAGCAACCCAATCTCATCCTTACGTGCCGTGTTCAGCCGGCCCGACAGGTCACCTTGCGCCACCGCCTGCGCCGATGCGATTAACGGGTGAATCGGACGCAGCGCCAGCCGCACAACCAGCAACATCACAACAATTCCGAGGACAGCCGCAGCAAGCCCGATCAGAATGCTGCTGATCAGCTTTTGATGGAGCCGATCCATTAAAAAGTTATAGTCGAAATCCATTCCAACGAAAGCAACCAATGCGCCTTCCTTGTCTCGTAGAGCGCTTACAACACTGATCCAGGTACCAAATGCATCGGAGTAGGCCTCCGTTATACCGTACCCATTCCGTTCCGCCTCTTCCAGAGCCCGAAGCAAATCCGGCTGCGGCACATAGGTGGCCGCAGGCTTCTCGGACTCATACAGCTCTGCGTTGGACAGCAGGTTCAGCAAAGCCTTCGATCCGTTTTTAGTCATCCATTCCGGATAAAACAAATAGGCATTTTCAACATAGTCGCTGGCTGCATTCCGATCCATTTCCTCCTGCAGCCGGATAACCTCCGGCACGGTTTTATATGCCTCCGGATTTCGTTTGAGCTCGGCCTTGGCCTGCTCTATCCGCTCCAGCTCGGTAGAAAGCGGGGAGTGAAACATAGATTCCAGATGGTACAGCTCCTCATACAGCTGGCTGCGCTGCTGCGTGTAGGAGACAAACGCCATGACAGAGCAAATAACAAGCAGACTGATCGCGGCAATGCCCGACACTTTAAAAGCCAAAGAATGAAAATAAAAGACCCCGGTAGAAGCTTTACGTTTAGTTTGCCGCGGGAAATCCATGCAAATGAGACACCTCCATGATGTGGTAAGCCCTGGTATGCTAACCCTCTCCATTATAACGGAATTCCACAGGCGGATTCATCAATTTCTTTACGCCATCCCTCCCTTTTCATCTTGTTGGGACCCCGGTTCCCAGATGGTGTCAGGCAAAGACAGATGAATCCGCCGCCAATGTGCAAAAAACGCCAAAAGACCTGAGGAAGCTCCTCAGGTCCCAGGTCCCGTTTTGCCCGCAGAGCGCAGCGTTCAGCGTTCAGTTCCCGGCGCGCAACGTAACGTCGCATGACGGCGGATAAGCGCAAGGTCCCGGGGGGCAGGGCAGCTATACCTGTCCCCCGGCGTCCCGCACCACCTGCAAAGCCCTGTCATGCACAGTGTCTTCAACAATCGCAGTCAGCAAAATATCGCGGCCTACGCTTCCTTCCAGAAGCTCGCGTGTGCCGTCCGCCATCCCGCTGGCGCTCATATCGGCCGATGCCAGCACGCCTGTGTCCGGGTCAGGTGTATAACCGGAAAAGGTCAGTGCGGTCAAGCCGCCGAAATCGCCCGCATACGGGTTCATGACACTCCGGTTGCCCTCCCCGCCGGGAAAATAAGAAACGCGCTCAATCTGCACCTCGGCGGCCCGCAGCGCCTGCAGCTTGGTTCGGGCCCCTTGCGCCTCTTCAGGCGTCTGGAAATAAGCCAAGATGCACCGCTCACTCATTCTCTTGTAACCCGCCCTCAGCGCGGCGGTCCGCTGCTTCAGCCCTCTCCAGGGCCTTCCTATCCGCGGCATCGGCCAGCTCCCGGCTGAATTCCACATCCTCTGCCTTGCCGACAGGCAAAGCATTCGCTGTCCCGCCTTCGGCTGCCGGCGTACCCTCGTACTGCTGCTGATTATAATTTCCGGATGGTGTCATGACATCGTCTCCTCCTTCTGTACCAGGATCAACCGTAGTTTACGATGATTCCCGGCCTCCTATACATTCCGGCACAGGGCAGGGTTACGCAGAAGGAGTTTCCGGCCCGGACAAAAAGCAAAAAACTTCTCCCGGCGTTATTCACCGAGAAAAGCTTTTTTCATACGTTCAAATAAAGATTCATGCTGCTCGCTGGTCTGCTCGCCGCCGATACCGGCGAATTCGCGAAGCAGGTCCTTCTGCTGATCGGTCAGGTTCGTCGGGGTTACGATCGTCACCTTGACATGCTGATCGCCCTGCCCGTATCCGCGCAGGCGCGGAACACCTTTGCCCTTGAGACGGAAGTACGTTCCGGTCTGGGTGCCTGCCGGAATTTTCAGCTTCACCTTCTCCGTCAGCGTCGGGATTTCAATTTCATCGCCAAGTGCCGCCTGAGCGAATGTCAACGGAACCTCGCAGTAAATGTCTTCCCCTTCGCGTTCAAAGAAGTCGTGAGACTTCACCCGCAGCACAACATACAGGTCCCCTGCCGGTCCGCCTTTGGTTCCAGGCTCGCCTTCGCCGCTGACACGCATTTGCGCGCCGTCATCCACGCCGGCCGGAATTTTGAGATTAATGGTTCGTGTCCGTTTCACTTTGCCTGAGCCGTGACACGTGCCGCATTTTTCCTTAATTGTCTTCCCTTGACCGTTACAAGCAGAACACACGCGTCGGTTCACCATACGGCCGAACGGTGTATTCTGGACGACCTCCTGCTGACCGCTGCCGTTACAAACCCGGCACGTATCCGGCTTCGTCCCGGGTTTAGCTCCGCTGCCCATACACGTGTCGCACGTCTCTGTCCGCGGAATTTGCACCTCGGTCTCCTTACCGAACACAGCTTCCTTGAACTCAATGGTCATCGTGTACTGCAAATCCGAGCCCCGCTGCGGGGCGTTCGGATTCCGCCGCTGACCGCCGCCGCCAAAAAACATATCGAAAATATCGCCAAAGCCGCCGAAATCGCCGGCGCCCCCGCCGCCCATTCCTTGGGACGGGTCCGCCGTGCCGAAGCGATCATAATTGGAACGCTTCTGGCTATCGCTGAGCACCTCATAGGCTTCTTTAATATCCTTAAACTTTTGCTCCGCTCCGGCTTCCTTGTTTACATCCGGATGGTACTGGCGTGCGAGCTTCCGGTACGCTTTCTTGATTTCATCATCAGAGGCGTCCTTGCTGACCCCCAGCATTTCATAAAAATCCTGCTTGCTCAATTCCCCACCCCCAAACACCACATAAACGGCTTCACCGTCTTGAACCAAGACGGCGTCCGTTTATAGGCTGAATCGTATTCGGGCATGGCGTTCAAGCCGGCTTGCTGAAGCGATCCGGTCTTGATTCCGCCTGTGCCGATGCAGCAGGACCCCGGCAGCATTCACTGCTTCAGGCCCGGCACTGCCTTGTTATTATTTCTTGTCGTCGACAACTTCATAGTCCGCATCAACAACATTATCTTTCTTCGGCGCGCCTTGGCCCGCGTCAGGACCGGCTTCTCCAGCTTGCTGCGCTTGAGCCGCTTGCTCATACAGCTTCACGGAAAGCTGCTGTACAACCTCGGACAGCTCTTCGGTCGCCTTCTTAATCGCGTCAAGGTCAGTGCCTTCCAGCGCTTTGGTCAGGTTTTCCTTAGCTGCATTCGCTTTGTCGACTTCCGCTTGATCCACCTTGTCTCCAAGATCCTTCAGCGTCTTGTCAACCGTGTAGACCAGCTGATCCGCTTGGTTGCGGACTTCAACGGCTTCTTTCCGTTTGCGGTCTTCCTCCGCGTTCGCTTCAGCTTCCTTCATCATGCGATCCACTTCTTCAGCAGACAGCCCGCTGGAGGAAGTGATGGTGATTTTTTGGCTTTTGCCGGTGCCTTTGTCGAGTGCGGACACGTTAACGATACCGTTAGCGTCGATGTCAAAGCTGACTTCGATTTGCGGAATGCCGCGCGGCGCAGGCGGGATGTCACCCAGCATAAAGCGGCCAAGCGATTTGTTATCCGCCGCCATGGAGCGCTCGCCCTGCAGAACGTGAATTTCAACGCTCGTCTGGTTGTCGGCGTAGGTGCTGAACACCTGCGACTTATTGGTTGGAATCGTTGTATTGCGGTCGATCATTTTGGTGAACACGCCGCCTGCAGTTTCGATACCGAGGGACAGCGGAGTCACGTCAAGAAGAACAACGTCTTTTACTTCGCCGGTCAGAACCCCTGCTTGAATTGCAGCGCCGAGGGCAACCACCTCATCCGGGTTTACGCCTTTGTGCGGTTCTTTGCCGGTCAGCTTCTTAATTGCTTCCTGTACCGCAGGGATACGGGTCGAACCGCCGACAAGGACGATTTTGTGAAGATCTGCGGGAGTCAGCCCAGCGTCTTGAAGCGCTTGACGAGTCGGTCCGATCGTACGCTCAACCAGATGAGCGGACAGCTCTTCAAACTTCGCACGGGTCAGGTTGACCTCCAAGTGCTGCGGCACGCCGTCTACGACGGTGATGAACGGCAACGAGATGGTTGTCGTCAGTACGCCCGACAATTCCTTTTTCGCTTTCTCCGCTGCATCCTTCAAACGCTGTACAGCCGCTTTATCTTTGCTCAGGTCGATGCCGTGCTCTTTTTTGAACTCGGAAGCCAGGTAGTCAATGATGACTTGGTCGAAGTCGTCGCCGCCGAGGTTGTTGTCCCCGCTGGTTGCTTTTACTTCGAAAATCCCGTCGCCCAGCTCCAGGATAGATACGTCGAACGTACCGCCGCCCAGGTCATAAACGAGAATCGTTTGATCCTCCTCCTGCTTATCCATACCGTAAGCCAGTGCCGCCGCCGTCGGCTCGTTGACGATACGCAGCACGTCCAGACCTGCAACTTTACCCGCATCCTTGGTTGCTTGACGCTGGCTGTCGTTGAAGTATGCCGGAACAGTAATAACCGCTTGGGTTACTGTAGTGCCCAGGTATGCTTCCGCATCCGCTTTAAGCTTCTGCAAAATGATAGCAGAAATTTCTTGGGGCGAGAAATCTTTGCCGTCAATGGATTCCTTGTGGGCTGTCCCCATATGGCGTTTAATCGAAATTATCGTGCGATCCGGGTTCGTGATCGCTTGGCGCTTTGCGGTTTCACCGACAATGCGCTCGCCGTCTTTTTTGAAGCCGACAACCGACGGTGTCGTACGGTTGCCTTCCGCGTTAGGAATAACAACCGCTTCGCCGCCTTCCATAACGGCCACGCAAGAGTTTGTTGTACCCAGGTCAATACCAATTACTTTACTCATTGTAAGGGACCTCCTTGAATAAGGGATATTTATTTCCAGTTTATTTCCTGTAATAAAACGAATTACGAGCTGACCTTCACCATCGCGGGACGAATGACCTTGTCTTTGAGCATATAGCCCTTCTGCACTTCCTCCACAACGATGCCTTCCTCATGCTCCTCCGATTGCACCTGCATAATCGCCTGATGAAACTCCGGATTGAACGGCTGGCCGACAGCATCGATCGGGACCAGACCTTCTGCCGAGAGCACCTGATCGAACTGGCGGTAAATCATGTCCACCCCTTTAATCAGTGCGTCGTAATCGGAATTTGCCTTGGCGGCGAGAAGCGCGCGGTCAAAGTTGTCAATGACCGGCACGAGCTGCTCAATCAGCTTCAAGGAAGCGTACTTGGCGAACTCCTCCTTCTCCTGACGCGAACGGCGGCGGAAATTATCAAAGTCGGCCTGGGCGCGCAGCGCGCGCTGCTGGCTTTCCTCCAGCTGCTGCTGCAGTGCGGCGATTTGAACGTTCGCTGCTGTATCCGCTTCTGCCGAAGCGCCGGCGGCTTCCGCTTCTGTATCGGCAGGCTCCGGCTGTACGCCTTCCCCGGCTGCATCCGCTTTATATGTAGCGTCATCGGCTGTTTGAGCCGCCGCTTGTTGTTCTTCTTTAGCAAAACTCATGAATTATTCACCTCCTTGACAGTGTAACCGGAACTCCCCGGTTGTTAATCCCTTCTGCAAACGGGCTCCGCTGCTGCGCTCCCCGTATTATTCTTCGGTTAAACCGCTTAGGTATAAGCATCGGGCTTCATCTTGATGACGGTCTGGATTCGCAAAATAGCGCAGGCAACCTCGCCCGCCGCCTCCAGCGCATGAATCTTGACCGGAGCCGGGTCTACAATCCCCCGCCGCAGCATATCCGCCACCTCACCGGTGTCAAAATCAAGCGCCAGCGTGTCGCTTCCTGCGGCGAGCTGCGCGGCTTTAATCAGCTCCAGCTTCTCCAGCGGATTGTAACCGCCATTGGCCGCCATCTGCGCGAGCGGCCGCCGCAGCGCCTCCGCTACACACTGCACGCCGAAGCTTTCCAGGCCGCCGAGCCCTTCGCGCAGCCGCTCCAGCTCCCGGGCTACGGCCAGCTCCACCGCTCCGCCGCCGGGAACAATGCCGCCCAAAACAGCCGCTTGCACGCTGGAGGCCGCATCTCCGGCAATCCGCGAGCGCTCTCCGGCCACTTCACGGGTCCCTGCGCCCACAATCGCGGTAACGCGCGACCGGCCGGCTCCTTCGCGGATATACACGCGTTCGCTGCGGGCATCGTAGCGCAGCTCCCGGCAGCGGCCTACCGCCGAAGCCAGCTGGGCTGCCGGCCGCGCAAGCGCCGTTCGCTTGAGCGGCCGGGCGCCGGTATGCTCGCACAGCTGGCGCAGCTCGCTCTTCAGCGCGCGCTGCAGCACCATAATCCCATGGTCGGCGCAGAACTGCTCCGCTTCCGGGGCAACGCTGCGGTCGACCGCGATAAGCCCGATGCCCAGCTCCGGCAGCTTGGCAAGCTGGGCTGCGAACTGCGCCTTCCATTCCAGCTGCTGCCGCAGTCCGGCTTCGGTCACCAGCGCTTCTTCGCCGAGCGTCTCCGGCTCCAAGGCATCCTCGAATACCATAATCCCGTTCCCCACCGCAGTACCCGCCTCGAATAAGTAGGCCTGCAGCGGCTTCTGCTTCACTATAAGCCCGGGAAACACTTCGCTGCGCGGCTGCTCATCAGCGACGATAGCTTCGGCGAATCGGAAGCTGTCTGAGGCCAGCAGCGGGAAGCCGACCACGTGAGCCGCCTCGATGACCAGCTCGGCAATGTCCCGCTGCTCCCGTCCGGCCACCCAGGCGATCCTCGCCAGCAGTGGGTCTTCGACACCGCTTAGAGGACGGGCCCGCCGGGCTATCGCTGCTGCGGCCTCCTGTACGCCAAGCCGGATGCCCTCAATCACCTTGGACACCGGCACCCCGCGCTCCACCTGTGCCACACCCTCGCCAACCAGCGCGCCGGCAAGCACCGTGGCGGTCGTCGTGCCGTCGCCGACCTGCGCCTGCTGAGCGCGCGCCGCCTGAATAACGAGACGGGCAGCCGGATGCGTCACATCCATCATTTCCAGAATCGTCACGCCATCGTTGGTAATGACGACCTCGCCTCCACCGCCGACAAGCATCGTATCCAGCCCCTTGGGGCCAAGCGTGCCCTCCACGGCGGAGCATATGGCGCGCACCGCCGCGGCGTTGTTGCGAAGCGTGGGCTGCCGCTCCTCTGCTTCATGATTGGCATTCACCGGAGCTTCCCCCTTGTCACTTGTACAATCGCCCGATGACCGAGGAGACATCCCTGGAAATCAAATCGAGCAGGCTGATGACCTTGCCGTACTCCATCCGGGTCGGTCCAACAATGCCTATCGTGCCCAGCGACTGTCCGCCCACGGAGTAAGTGGCGGTAATCAGGCTGCACTGGCTAATGGCCTCATTCTCATTCTCGGCCCCGATGCGCACCTGTATTCCTTCCGGAACAGAATGGAACAGCTTCATTAGAGTCATCGGCTGGGCGAACAAATCAAGCAGCCCTTTGACCTTATCCACATCCCGGAACTCCGGCTGGGTCAAGATGTTCGTCGACCCGCTTACGAATATCCGGTCCTCATCGCCAGGCTCCACTACATTTTCCAACATATGCAGAAGCTCTTCGTATTGAGAAACGTACTTGCTCATCTCGCTGCTGATCTCATTGTACAGCTTTGCCCTGAAATGCAGCAGCGACACGCCCTTCAGCTTGGCATTGAGCAAATTGACGAATTTCTCCAGCTCTTCAATCGGCAAATTGTCCGGAATGGTGACCGTTTTGTTCTCCACATGACCGGTGTTCGTCACAATGATGGCGACGGCTGTTTTTTCATTCAGAGGCACGATTTGCAGATGCTTGAGGGTCGTATTGAACATCTCCGGCCCCAGCACAATCGAGGTATAATTCGTCAGACTGGACAAAATCATCGCAGCCTGCTGAACAACCTGCTCCGTTTCCTCCATTTTCTCAGCAAAAAAAACCTTGAGCATGCTTTTCTCACGGCTATCCAGCCCGCGAAGCTGTACAAGGTGGTCTACATAATAACGGTAACCTTTATGAGAGGGGATACGTCCGGCCGAGGTGTGCGGCTGCTCCAGAAATCCCAGTTCCTCCAAATCAGACATTTCATTCCGGATTGTAGCCGCACTGAAGCCAACCTCGCCCCGTTTGGAAATACTCCGGGAACCTACAGGTTCAGCAGATCGGATATAGTCATCAACAATGGCGCTAAGAACAAGCCGCTGGCGTTCTGTCAACATCGTCCGGCACCTCCTGTATCGTCGTTAGCACTCGTAACAGTTGAGTGCTAAAACCTAATACAAAAATACCAGAGCACAAAGGCCGTTGTCAAGTCAATCCAGTCGTCTCAGCACCGCAATTTCGTCGCAGCAGTGCTGCTTTTTACAGTGAACGCAGTCCTTCCATACCTTCTCGGGGAAAATTTCCTTTTCCACAACCGTAAATCCGATTCGTTCAAAAAACTTATCTGCATAAGTCAGGGCCATCACCTTCGGAATCCCCTGCAGCCTGGCCTCCTCCACCAAAAAAGCAACGAGCTTCTTGCCGATGCCAAGACCCTTCTGGCCTTCCGTAACACCCAGCGAGCGAATCTCTACCAAATCCTTGCCCAATCTGCATAACGAGCCGCAGCCGACAAACGCACCGTCCAGTTCGGCAATGACAAACGTGTCGATTTGCTCCGTCAGCGTCTCTTTGGAACGCGGCAGCATAATTCCTTTTTGTGCATAACCTTCTATTAATGTATAAAGCGCGTCAACGTCCTCCCGAACCGCCTTCCGGCAAATAACCGACATGTTCATCCCCGCCTTGTTCCAGTTGTCATCAATATGATAATACGAATAAATATACAACAGGACGCATAAAGGAGCAAGGGTTATTTTCTGTGAAAGAGCTGCTTTCATACCGGGGATGCGATAGAACGTCATGACGGTTTTAAGCCATGCTCGCAAAGCCCGGTTCCGGCTTCCCATCGGTGAAACAGGGGCCCCGCTCGTCATTGGGGAAGCCGTTCCAGGCAGATGAGTCTGTAAGGAAACTTTCAGTTTCAATTCATACTCCGTTCATACAGCGCCGGTATAATGAGCCGTATACATATTCGAGCAAGTTCAACCGCCAAGGAGGGTATCACGATGAGCATTTCATCCGTCTCAAGCAGCAGCACATCCTATTCCGCTTCTTCCAGCAGCAGTGAAAGCGAGATTAAAGCCCTGCAGAAGCAGCTGGTATCTCTGCAAAAAGAGCTTCAGGAAATAACCTCCAGCTCTGACGACCAGGAGACGAAGGAAACCAAGTCCCAGCTGCTTCAGCAGCAAATCCAACAAATCCAGCAGCAAATTCAAAGCAAACAAACCGAAGCCGGCAAAGCCGCGGCGCAAAAGGACAAGGAAAACCGGGACCCGGGCAAGGCGGACAGCCAAGGCAAGCAGGGCACCATCATTGAAAAAATCTCCTCCGACAGTCAAATCGACTACCGGATTTACGAGTAATCCGCCTAAAAAAACATCGGCCGCCCGCCTGGATAGCGGGTATGGCCGATGTTTTTTGCTGCTGCCTGATTTTCCGGTTTTTCGATTTTCCGGTTTTTCGGAGAACGACCGGATTTCGGCCGATACCGCCATTTCGCCCATTTCCAGCGCACGCGAATCCAAGGCGCGCTGAAGCGCTGCATGGCGGTCGCTCGAACCGCTGCCCCCGCCAAGACTCCTATCATCCATCACTCAGACAAAAATTCCGCAAATACCTCATTGCCGTAAACGAGTCCCTGCGGCGTCAAGCGGTAGCCGTCCGCACCGGTCGGCTCGATCAGCTCCTGCTGCAGCAGCTTCTCCAAGGGAGCCGCGAATATCTCCTCCATCCGCAGGCCGAATTGGGAGCTGAAATCCCGGTTGGAGACCCCTTCCAACAGGCGCAGGCCGACCATCATAAAATCCTCCATCGCTTCTGAGCGTGTCACCTCGAACCGTTCCAGCAGAGGGAAGCCCTTCCGGGTAGCATCGATATACGGCTGCACCCCTTTAATGTTGATATGGCGCCAGCCGTGAACATAGCCGTGCGCGCCTGCGCCGAGCCCGTAATAATCCAGATTGCGCCAATACGCGGAGTTATGGCGGCTTTCGAAGCCCGGCCGCGCAAAGTTACTGACCTCATACTGGCCGTATCCCGCTTCCCGGAGCCGGTTCATAATGAGGTAAAACATGCCGAGCTCCGAGTCCTCATCCGGCAGCGGAAGCTGCCCGCGATGGTACAGCGTATGAAACAGCGTGTTCTCCTCAACCTTCAGGCTGTAAATGGAATAATGCGGCAAATCCAGCTCCAGCGCCTTGTCCAGCGTATGCTGCATGTGCTGCTCCGTCTGATGGGGCAGCCCGAACATCAAATCAATCGACAGATTCGTAAAGCCAACCGCGCGGGCATTGGACAGGCTCCGGTACACATCATCCGTAGTATGGATGCGGCCGATGCCCTCCAGGAGCCCGTTGTCAAAGGACTGCACCCCGAAGCTAATCCGGTTGACGCCGCCCTCCTTCATGACACGCAGCTTTTCCTCATCCGTTGTGCCGGGGTTGGCCTCCATCGTAAATTCAACCGACGGGCTCCACTGTGGAAAATAAGTGCGCACGATACGCAAAAACCGCTCCATTTGGGCCGGAAGCAGCACGGTCGGCGTACCGCCGCCGACAAAGATCGTTTCGATTTGTCCCGGGGGCGTCTGCCGGACCGTACGCTCCATCTCCCGCTCCAGCGCATCCAGATACTCCTCGACGGGCTGGCCCTTCAGCACATAAGAATTGAAATCGCAATAGTGGCATTTGTTCGTACAGAATGGGATATGAATGTACACTGCGCCGGGCGCGGTGCTTGTGTTTCGGTTCATGTTCAGTCGATTCCTCTCGCTTGCCGGGCTTCCTCCGCCCGTTTGCTGTCTTTCCTGCCTTATTACCATACCACATTCCGGCGAGTTTCGCCTGTCTGCGGGTAAATTAGCGGCCTTGACTATCCTGATGATATGGTTTTCTCCGCCCCATTGGCTCCCGCCACACAAGTGATTTATACTGGTAGGAGCATAAGAGCTAATTTTCAAGAAGAATTGAGCCCAAAGGATGGATGCGCTGTGTTAATCGAAATTTATTCCGATACCGTATGCCCGTGGTGCCGGATTGGCAAAAAGAATCTGGCCGACGCGCTAAGCCGCTGGAGCGGAGAGGAAGTGGAGCTTCGTCCGCGGGCGTTCCTGCTCGATGGCACGACACCGGAGCAAGGACTGCCATTCCGCGAGTATATGTCCCGCAAAATAGGCCGCAGTGAGCAGGAGCTTGATCAAGTGTTTGACCAAGTAACCAGAGCCGGCGCCCAGAGCGGCCTAACCTTTGATTTCTCCAAGGTGAAGGTTTATCCGAATACCCGCCTTTCCCACCGGCTCATCCTCGGCGTCCCCGAAAACAAGCAAATGGAATTATTCGATCGGGTCATGCAGGCTTACTTTGAGGAGGGTCGCGATATCGGCGATGTAGAAATTCTGCTGGATATTGCGGAGGAAGCCGGTCTCGACCGGGAAGCCGTGCGTAAAACGCTAAGTGACACCGCACTGAATGCCCGCATCGATGCCGATCTGTCCACCGCCCGCCAGCTTGGAATCCGCGGCGTGCCGTTTTTCGTTATGGATGGCCGCTATGCGCTATCCGGCGCTCAGCCCGCGGAAGCGTTCCTGCAGGCGCTGGAGCAGGCCGCCCAAAAGGAATAAGCCATGTGGTCGACCGACCGCCGTCATGCAGCGAAACACCGCGCGCTGGGAGCTGCGCGCGGTGCGGATTCTTGCCGAGAAAACGGCTGCGTGTCCTGAGAAAGGAAGCGCAGCCGTTTTCATGATTTGTTGTTGCGAATCACTGCTGCCAGCGCCAGCAGCAAATGTTCACCGTATCGACTCACGCTTTTCATGTTTAGTGTACTCTTGTGCGCACCTTCGCGCTTTGCAGTCCAGCCTTGGCAATCATGGAGCGGATTGCTTCATCCGCATGGATTTCGGCTTGGCATTCACCATGAAGATGCTAGCTGCAATAAACAGCAGCCCCAGCACCAGATTCAGCGTAATCTGCTCCTTCATGAACAGCACGCTGGAAAAAATAGCGATGAGGGGAATCAGGAATGTAAATGAAGCCACTTTACCCGCTTCGCCGGACCCCACCAGCCGAAAAAATACGAACCAGCCGATCGCAATAACAAAAATCGAAATAAACAGCAAATCATAAATAAACGGCGCCGACCAAATGATGGATGACCAGCTTTCAAATAACGATCCTGCGCCCATCATGAATACGCCGCCAATCAGCAGCTGCACTGTGACCAGCCAGACCGCGTCCACTTGACCCGACGTTTTTTTGACATAGAAGGTCCCGAACGCCCAGCTGACGGCACACGCGAACCCGAGTACAACTCCCGTCATGGACAAGTCCCCGGTAAACCCGCCTGCGCTAATTGCGGCTACGCCGGCAAAGCCGATGATAAATCCGGCGATCTTCAAGCCAAACATCGCTTCTCCCAGCCACAGCCACGCCATAATGCCCAGCAACACCGGCTGCAAAAATACAATCGCGGAGAACAGCCCCGCCGGAAGATAGCCTAGGCCCAGCATCTGCAGGCCGTAAAATAAAATGATATTCAGTACGGCCGATATCACGTAAATTTTCCACGACTCCTTAAGCCGCAGCTGTTTATATCTGGTCAGCGCCACTGCCAGCAGCAGCAGCCCCCCGATGAAGGTCCGCATTCCGCCAAACAATATAGGCGGCGTGTAAGCAAGCGCAAACTTCGACAAGGGCCAGTTTACTCCCCAGATGACGACCAGAAAGCCGAGCAATAGTGCCATCTGTACTCTCGACAGCTGCTTCACGTTGACTCACACTCCCTTGTTCTCTTTTGCTTTTTTATGATACGCTAATTAACATCAGAAATAAAATGAATGCTATTTATATCAGACATGAGGATTTCATTATGACCCTGACACAATTAACGATTTTTGTCAAAGCAGTCGAGACCGGCAGCTTCACCCAGGCGGGCAAAGCGCTGAATATGACTCAGCCCGCCGTCAGCCATGCCATCGCAGGTCTGGAGGCCGAGCTTGGCGTCAGCCTGATGCTGCGCGATCGCAGCCGGGGCATTATGCTCACCGATATCGGGCGGCGCATTCTCATTCAGGCCCAGGCGATTCTAAAAAGCCTGCATCACATCGAGCAGGAAATCGCCGCGGAAAAGGGCCTGGAGACCGGCAGCATCCACATCGGCACCTTTCCGAGCGCCTCGGCCTATTTTTTGCCGAAAATTATTCGGGTGTTCCAAGAAAGCTACCCGAACCTGCAGATCGTTCCCCATGAAGGCACCATGGAGGAAATTAATGGCTGGCTCGCCAACCGTGTCGTGGACATCGGGATTATCGCATTCGGCGAGTCGAATGTCCGGACCATTCCGCTCATGAAGGAGAAAATGGTGACGGTCCTGCGCAGCGACCATCCGTTAAGCGGGCAGCCGTACCTTCGGGTCCCGGATTTGGAGAAACAGCCGATCATTATGGTCAAGGGCTGCGAGGCGCCTATTGTGGATCTGTTCGAGCGCACAGGCATCAGCCTGCGGGCGGAATTCACCGTACACAACACCGGCACCGTGTTGAACATGGTTCAGGAAGGACTGGGCCTGGCCATACTGCCGGAGCTCGCGCTCTCCTCCCTTCCTCCGGACGTGCAGTTCCGGGAGATTCAGCCGACATTTTGGCGGGAAATCAGCCTGGCGGTGCCGTCCCGGAAGGAGACCTCTACGGCCGTCCAGCTGTTTATCGAGACGATCCAGCAGCTGTTTGTGCCGAGCCATTCCCGTTTGTAAAATCGTGTATTCTTGAGGTGCCCCAACGGCGGCAGCATGCACTCGGGCCGGGTTCGTCGGATTCGGGTTCGGGTTCGGTTCGGGTTCGGGTTTGGACCGGTATCAGAAGTCGTGAGCGAGCGCGCCTCCGCCAAGATCACGTTCAGCGCAAAAATACCCGGCAGCCCTCCTGAATCAGGAGCGGCTGCCGGGTTAATTATTTTCACCGGATTTGATAACGCCAGTTTCCAGCTCTAATCGTCAATACTCAGAACCGCCATGAACGCTTCCTGCGGCACCTCTACGCTGCCGACCTGCTTCATGCGCTTCTTCCCTTCCTTCTGCTTCTCCAGGAGCTTCCGCTTCCGGGAGATGTCCCCGCCGTAGCACTTGGCCAGGACGTTCTTGCGCATCGCTTTGACCGTTTCGCGGGCGATAACCTTCGTCCCGATCGAAGCCTGAACCGGCACCTCGAACATTTGGCGCGGGATGAGCTCCTTCAGCTTCTCGCAGATGATGCGGCCGCGGTTGTACGCACGGTCACGGTGCACGATAACGGACAGCGCATCGACCTGCTCGCCGTTGAGCATAATGTCCATCTTGACCAGATTGGACCGCTTGTAGCCCGACAGCTCGTAATCAAACGACGCATAGCCCCGGGTATTGGATTTCAGCTGATCGAAGAAATCGTACACGATTTCGGACAGCGGAATATCGTAGGTCAGTGTGACGCGAGTCGTATCGAGATACTGCATATCCACGAACTCTCCTCGCTTGCCCTGGCACAGCTCCATGATGGCGCCGACATAATCGTTCGGCACAATAATTTTCGCTTTGACGAACGGCTCTTCGACAAAGTCGATCTTCCCCTGCTCCGGCATCAGCGACGGGTTATCGATATTCATCTGCTCCCCGTTCGTGAGCGTCACCTTAAAAATAACGCTTGGCGCCGTCGTAATGAGCGGTATGTTAAACTCGCGCTCGATCCGTTCCTGAATAATCTCCATGTGCAGCAAGCCGAGGAAGCCGCAGCGGAAGCCGAAGCCAAGCGCGGTGGACGTCTCCGGCTCGTAACGGAGCGAAGCGTCGTTCAGCTCCAGCTTCTCCAGCGCTTCGCGCAGATCGTCATAGTCGGACGACTCAATCGGGTACAGACCGCAGAACACCATCGGGTTAATGCGGCGGTAGCCGGGCAGCGGCTCAGGGGCCGGATTTTTGAAATCGGTAATCGTATCCCCGACCCGGGTATCCTTAACGTTCTTAATCCCGGCTACAACGAAGCCGACGTCTCCGACGTACAGCGCATCCACAGTCCCCATACGCGGCTTGAACGCCCCGACCTCAATGACCTCGAAGGTCGCGCCGGTCGCCATAAACTTGATTTTGGACCCCGCCTTAATCGTGCCGTCAATGACCCGCACGTATACGATAACCCCTTTATACGGGTCGTAGTGGGAGTCGAAAATGAGCGCTTTCAGCGGCTGATCCGGATCGCCTGTGGGAGCCGGCACAAGCTGTACGACCTGCTCCAAAATTTCTTTAATGCCGATGCCGGCCTTCGCCGAAGCAAGCACAGCCTCACTGGCATCCAGACCGATGACATCTTCGATCTCCTGCTTCACCCGGTCCGGGTCTGCGCTCGGCAAATCGATTTTGTTAATGACCGGCAGTATTTCCAGGTTGTTGTCCAGCGCCAAATATACGTTCGCCAGCGTCTGCGCCTCAATGCCCTGGGCTGCGTCAACGACCAGCAGCGCCCCTTCACAGGCCGCCAGGCTGCGCGACACCTCATACGTAAAGTCGACGTGTCCCGGTGTATCAATCAGGTTAAGAATATATTCTTCGCCGTCATCGGCGCGATAGTTCAGTCGTACGGCCTGCAGCTTAATCGTGATGCCGCGCTCCCGCTCGAGATCCATCTGGTCCAGCACCTGCTCCTGCATTTCACGCGAAGTCAGCGCGCCGGTAAACTCCAAAATCCGGTCCGCCAGCGTCGATTTGCCGTGGTCAATATGGGCAATGATGCTGAAGTTGCGGATTTTCTTTTGTCTGGCTTGAATGTCGGACATGCAGCGATCCCCCTACACAAGTAACGAAACTAAATACATTTTATTATACCAATAGCCGAACATAAGGGCAATGGGACGGCTGCGGGAACTAGATTATGGCAGATATTGGGTATTATAAGCAATAAACCCTTTCTCCGCAGTAAACAACGGGAACGGCTTGACCAGCGAGAACACCTCGGCCGGCTTATCGTATTCCAGCTCATGATACATCCGGGTATTCGTCCAGCCCTTCGGGAAATCTCCCTTTTGAAGCTGACGAATGAACGGCTCATCGCCAAAGGAATCCGCCTTCGTCGAAATCGTGGAGCTCAGCACGGACTGGTCCTCGAAATTGTACAAATAAATCGAATTCAGCAATTTATTATTAATCACGACATTATTGAAATTATCCGACACCTTGTTGGCGTAATAGTATCTTTTGAACGTATCCGATGTATACAAATACTCCTGCAGGCTCTCGTTCTGATCGATCTCTTTAATCATCGTGCCGTCTATCGCTTTGAACGACTGCTCCAAAATCGCCAGCACATAATTTGCAAACGCCGCGTTCGTTTTCAACGATTGCTTCTGCGAGGTCTCATGAATCATAAAGGTCGAGATCAAAAAAATGACCGCAATGACACATAAAAAATCGGGAAATACGAGAACAGCATTTTGAGAAACCACCGATTTTTGTTCAAGCTTCCCCTGCTTTCAATTCCTTGATGTCCTGATGCACAGTTATTGTTTACTATAGTCCAGTTTTATTGTAATAGCCACTAGACATTTTTTTACAAGTGCTCAATCCTTGCGGTTACCCGGGTAAAAGAGACATCCAGGCGGGAAAAGACCGGGAAAACAAAAAAACGTGCGCTGCCGGGAGGCTTTGCACATTTGCACATATCGATCGTGTTCAAACCGGTTGCGCTCCCAAGGAGAAAGGACCGCCGAAGCCAAAAGGCTCACGTACAGGGGCGACGCGAAGTACGCCCAGGGAGACTATGACGTCGAGCTGTTTCAATCCACGCACCCATACAGGGTGCGACGCCTTCCAATCCTGTTGCATCGGTTGCCGCTGAGTTTCAATCCACGCACCCATACAGGGTGCGACGATGGACGAGGCGGGCCTCTTGTTCGATCAGTTGTTTCAATCCACGCACCCATACAGGGTGCGACATAATGCCGATAATGATTTTTTTGTATTGGCAATGCGTTTCAATCCACGCACCCATACAGGGTGCGACAACACACGTTATGATCGCCGTTGGGATTCGAGTGTTTCAATCCACGCACCCATACAGGGTGCGACCAAAAGCGGATGTATAATACGCTGGTTGCCATCGGCGTTTCAATCCACGCACCCATACAGGGTGCGACGTGACCCGGCCGCTACTATCTTTGGACAGATACGGTTTCAATCCACGCACCCATACAGGGTGCGACCCTGTGGCTCCTGTGGCGGCTCCTAATTCCGAAGTCGTTTCAATCCACGCACCCATACAGGGTGCGACCCGCCTGGTGGTCCGGCTTTGGCAAGGCAGGGGAGGGTTTCAATCCACGCACCCATACAGGGTGCGACTTCAAAGTGTCGAGCGCCTTATTGAGAACTTACTCCGGTTTCAATCCACGCACCCATACAGGGTGCGACCAGGAAGGGGAATATAAAATGAAGTTTGTTAAAAATGTTTCAATCCACGCACCCATACAGGGTGCGACGGCGCTGGGTCGCCAGCTGGGGCGTTGTGCTGGAGTTTCAATCCACGCACCCATACAGGGTGCGACTCCCTGCGCTGAAACGCAAGGTAAGAGCGGACAGCGGTTTCAATCCACGCACCCATACAGGGTGCGACTTTCAATAAATTCATTATGAGTTAATCTCCTCAATTGTTTCAATCCACGCACCCATACAGGGTGCGACCGGCACGATGGGCGGCAGGGATGACGGCTACCCTGTTTCAATCCACGCACCCATACAGGGTGCGACGTTCAAAATATCAATAAAATCTTTGTAATCCTCCAGTTTCAATCCACGCACCCATACAGGGTGCGACTTGCCCAGTTAATCCTCCATGCGCTGCTTGTCTTGGGTTTCAATCCACGCACCCATACAGGGTGCGACTCAGTGGCGCGGAACTGGATACCAGCCTGAGTCTCGTTTCAATCCACGCACCCATACAGGGTGCGACTATAATCGATGAAAATAAATTTAGTTTTGATCCGTTTCAATCCACGCACCCATACAGGGTGCGACATTCAGATTGGTTTAATACATATGATTCAATCGCTGTTTCAATCCACGCACCCATACAGGGTGCGACTTCCTCTTCCAGTGTTTCTGCATCCACATCGAGTGTTTCAATCCACGCACCCATACAGGGTGCGACGGGGATGAGTAAATATTAACCCAGTTTCCCCAAAAGGTTTCAATCCACGCACCCATACAGGGTGCGACAGCGAAAACAAGCATGATTCATACCGTTGTAAGCGTCAAACCAAACCCACCTGTTCGTAGGCAAAGCAATCCCTCATAATGAATCCATCATGCTAACGAGAGGATGGATTCTAAATTGGAAATGAATCTGCAAGCCATATGGAGCGAGCGGATCGCGGCCTACCAGGCCAG
>NZ_JBBBNV010000036.1:0-33852 GCF_037137075.1 Paenibacillus sp. y28 | reverse complement strand
AGTCGATAGCGATTCCTCATCTCTACAGTTTGCAATTGGACACACTCCCATTAGAGTTTTTCGAGTAGGGTCGAAAAGATCCAACGACTACTCTAACGGAATTGTCTCAAAATCTAGACTGCATTGGAATACACCTTCTTGTTAGACGCTTACGGTTGATTTAGGCGTTCTAGGCAGGTTTGATACCATTATAATAAATCTGGATGGATGCGATATAGCGGGAGTCAGGGAGGATATGTCCCAGGAAGAGAAGCTGGAACAAGCGGCAGCGTATTATTCCGCCCGGTTCAAGGAATTGGAAGCCAATGTAGAGCTTATCAATGAGCAGTTTCTCATGTGGATAATCACGCATTTATGTGAGATCGAATATCCTTTTTGGGAATTTGGCGATGAAGATGAGGGACGTGAAGGGTATCCCGACTATATCGTTGCAGAAGAAATGAAGAAATTTGAAGATGAGAACGGGCAGTTCAAGCATGATCCTTACCGCTCAAGTCCGATTTATAAACAGCTCTGCGAATATGACCCCTATACGAATAAAGATCAATTATCCAGCTATGAGATTGTTGCCCGATATTTACCCGTTCTTGATTTCAAGAAGCTTATCGGCACCATTAAAGCGGATAGCTTGGATACGTATGAGGAGGACGTTCACTTCCAGGTAAGCAGCGAGGTTTGCGGGGGGATGCTGCTTTGTGCTACTTATGGGACCATCGATGACAAGCATGAGGTAGAAGTGACGCATAATTGCTAATATACTCAGCCTCTCACCCGCGGGATGTGCTGGAGTATGTGCAGGTGCCTGATTTGTGCTGCTCGCGCCTCTCGTTTCAACAAAACGATAGAAATGCTTCCCATTCGGTGGTGTTCAAAGGGTGTGAAATGTGAGTTTGGAGAAGGTGTGCAATTATAATAGTGAAAAATCACTGTCGAATAAAGAAGTTTTCGGATAAAATGTGGAATAAGTCTATTGAACTATCAGGCTGGTATACGAAATAAGGAAAACTTCAAGCTTATTTAGAAGTGCTTCTATAATCAATGTATAAGAAGAAAAATTGGAGGTTTACAAATGTCAAGTGCAGCACAACGTGCCGAATTACAATCTCAAATCTGGAAAATAGCCAATGATGTCCGTGGCTCAGTAGATGGCTGGGATTTTAAACAATATGTTTTAGGAACGCTTTTTTATCGTTTCATTAGCGAGAACTTTTCAAGCTATATTGAAGCTGGAGACGAAAGCGTCAAGTATGCAGAGCTTCCTGATGATATTATAACGAAAGAAATCAAAGAGGATGCCGTTAAAACAAAAGGGTATTTCATATATCCGAGCCAGCTGTTTGCAACTATTGCCAAAACCGCCAACACAAACGAAAGCTTGAATACAGATTTAGCTGCTATATTTTCTGCGATTGAAAGCTCAGCCAATGGTTATCCATCTGAACTGGATATTAAGGGATTATTCGCTGATTTCGACACGACAAGCAATAGACTGGGGAATACTGTAAAGGACAAAAACAGTCGTTTAGCTGCTGTCATTAAAGGCGTTGAAGGGCTTCATTTTGGCGGGTTTGAAGATAGTCACATTGACCTTTTTGGTGATGCCTATGAGTTTCTAATCTCTAATTATGCTGCCAATGCTGGTAAATCCGGAGGAGAATTCTTCACACCTCAGTCTGTATCGAAGCTGATTGCTCAATTAGCCATCCACAAGCAAACAACCATTAATAAGATTTATGACCCTGCAGCTGGTTCAGGTTCACTTTTATTACAAGCAAAAAAACAGTTTGATGCTCATATTATCGAAGATGGTTTTTATGGACAGGAGATTAACCATACAACTTATAACCTGGCTCGGATGAATATGTTTTTACACAACATAAATTACGACAAGTTTAATATGGCGTTAGGAAATACGCTATTAGACCCTCACTTTGGTGATGAAAAACCTTTTGATGCGATTGTATCTAATCCACCTTATTCCGTAAACTGGATTGGCAGTGACGATCCAACGCTTATTAATGATGAAAGATTTGCCCCTGCAGGCGTATTAGCACCAAAATCCAAAGCCGATTTTGCCTTTGTGCTTCATACGCTTAGTTACCTTTCAAGCAAAGGTCGTGCTGCTATCGTTTGCTTCCCTGGTATTTTTTACCGTGGTGGCGCAGAGCAAAAAATTAGAAAGTATCTCATTGATAATAACTTTGTTGAAACGGTTATTTCGTTAGCGCCTAACCTTTTTTATGGGACCTCCATAGCGGT
This sequence comes from Paenibacillus sp. y28, assembly GCF_037137075.1. NCBI lineage: Bacteria > Bacillati > Bacillota > Bacilli > Caryophanales > Paenibacillaceae > Paenibacillus > Paenibacillus sp. y28. Next base: position 31,593 of record NZ_JBBBNV010000036.1, on the reverse strand, counting down.
TAATATCCTGGTTCTTTCCAAGCATAAAACCGATAATAAAACGCAATTTATTGATGCCAGTGGCGTAGATTTCTATAAAAAAGAAACGAATAATAACATCCTGACAGATGAACACATTGAGCGAATTATGACAATGTTTGATAGCAAAGCCGATGTTGACCATGTTGCAAAATCCGTTGATTATGCTGCCATCGTTCAAAATGATTACAATCTTTCAGTAAGCTCTTACGTGGAAGCAAAAGACACAAGGGAAGTCATTGATATTAATGAGCTGAATGCAGAGATCAAAACGACTGTAGGAAAGATAGATCAGCTTCGTGCTGACATTGATAAGATTATTGAGGAGATTGAATCATGATGAAGCCGAGTTTCATGGAGAAATTGCTTGAGGGGGTTGAGGTGGAGTGGAAAGCGTTTGGGGAAGTTGCTAAAATCCAAAGAGGTGCTTCACCTCGACCTATTGCGAAGTTTATTACTGAGAAAGAAGATGGTGTCCCTTGGATTAAAATAGGTGACACTTCACCTAATTCAAAATATGTGAATAAGACAGAACAAAGAATTACACCAGAAGGCGCTATGAAATCAAGAATTTTAAAAAAAGGTGATTTCATAATGTCCAACTCTATGAGCTTTGGACGACCCTACATTCTAAATATTGATGGGGCTATTCACGATGGATGGGCGTCAATTAGTGATTTTGTGGATAAATTAAATTCCGATTATTTATACCATTACCTTTCTTCAAATTTAGTTCAAAGCTATTGGATTAGTAAGATTAACAGTGGCTCAGTAAGTAATCTAAACTCAGACATTATCAAATCTTTAGAAATCCCCATCCCACCCCTTCAAGTACAAGAGGAAATCGTCCGTATTTTGGACACCTTCACAGAGCTTACAGCAGAGCTTACAGCAGAGCTTACAGCAGAGCTTACAGCTCGTAAAAAGCAATATGAGTATTACCGTGATAGGTTGTTGACTTTTGATGAGGGTGATGTTGAATGGAAGACGTTGGGGGAGCTTGCCGAGAATCTTGACTCAATGCGTAAACCGGTTACTAGTGGTGTAAGAGAGTTTGGAGATATTCCATATTATGGTGCATCTGGTATTGTTGATTATGTAAAAGATTATATTTTTGAAGGGGATTTTTTACTTATTTCGGAAGACGGGGCAAACCTACTTGCTAGAAATACACCAATTGCATTTAGTGCAAGTGGAAAAATATGGGTAAATAATCATGCTCATGTACTTAAATTTAAGACTTATGAAGAACGTAGATTTGTTGAATTTTATTTAAATCATATTGATTTAACTCCCTATATATCGGGGGCGGCTCAACCCAAATTAAATCAGAAGAACTTGAATAGCATCATGGTTCCAAATCCTTTGCCTTTACAAAAAAAGCGTATAGTATCTATCCTCGATAAATTCGATGCCTTGACATCCTCTATCACCGAGGGTTTACCTCGTGAAATCGAGTTGCGTCAAAAGCAATACGAATATTACCGTAATTTGCTGCTTTCATTTCCGACAAGAGAGGTAGAAGCATAGCATGGGGAAGGGTTTAAATGGAATTGAACAATAATTGGAATTTCGTGATAAAAAATCAATTCATGTATGTGTTGAATGGAAATGGAAAAATGATAAATAACGATAGCTATTGGAAGGAGACATCAAAATGAGCGATTACAAGCCCATCGCAGAATCAAATAACTTTATAGTGTTGGATAAATATACCAAGATAGATCAACAAGGATCAGGCTATCAAACAGAGGCCGATTTAGAACGAGAACTCATTCAAGATTTAGTGAATCAAGGCTATGAATACCTACCAGGCTTAACCACTTTTGAAAAAATGCTTGCTAATGTCCGAGTGCAGCTGCAACACCTTAATCATGTGCAATTTTCCGATGCTGAATGGATTCGATTTTGTGAGCAGTATTTAGATAAACCCAGTGAGAACCACATTGATAAAACCCGTAAAATCCATAATGATTATATTTATGACTTTGTTTTTGATGATGGACATATTCAAAACATTTACCTCGTAGACAAGAAGAATATGGCCAATAATAAAGTGCAGGTCATTTCCCAATTTGAACAAAAAGGAACGCAAGCCAATCGATATGATGTTACCCTTTTAGTTAATGGCTTACCTTTAGTACAAGTAGAGCTTAAGAAGCGTGGGATTGCCATTCGTGAAGCCTTTAATCAGGTTCATCGATATAGCAAAGAGAGCTTTAATTCAGAGAACTCTCTGTTTACATATTTACAGATCTTCGTCATTTCTAATGGGACAGATAGCCGTTATTTTGCGAATACGACCAAACGTGATAAAAACAGTTTTGATTTTACGATGAATTGGGCAAAGTCGGATAACAGCCTGATAAAAGATGTAAAAGATTTCACGGCTACCTTTTTTCAGAAAAACACGTTATTGAATGTACTCCTGAAGTATTCCGTTTTTGATGTGAGCGATAACCTGCTGATTATGCGTCCTTATCAAATTGCGGCTACAGAAAGGATTTTGTGGAAAATTGAAAGCTCCTACCTTGCCAAAAATTGGAGAACCACTGAAAGTGGCGGATATATTTGGCATACCACAGGTTCGGGGAAGACGCTTACCAGTTTTAAAGCAGCTCGGTTGGCCACTGAACTGGATTTTATAGATAAAGTATTTTTTGTTGTGGATCGGAAAGATCTGGACTTTCAGACGATGAAGGAGTATCAGCGGTTTTCTCCGGATAGTGTTAATGGATCAGAGAGTACCGCAGGATTAAAGCGTAACATGGAAAAAGAGGATAATAAAATTATTGTGACGACCATTCAAAAACTGAATAACCTCATGAAAAGCGAACCAGAGTTACCGATATACAATAAGCAAGTGGTATTTATTTTTGATGAAGCCCACCGTTCACAATTTGGTGAAGCTCAAAAAAATATCCATAAAAAGTTCAAGAAGTTCTATCAATTTGGATTTACAGGTACGCCTATTTTCCCGGAAAATGCATTAGGTTCTGAAACGACGGCTTCTGTCTTTGGTCGAGAGTTACACTCCTATGTGATTACGGATGCCATTCGAGATGAGAAAGTGTTGAAGTTCAAAGTAGATTATAACGGTGTACGTCCCAAGTTCAAAACGATTGAGCAAGAACAGGACGAGAAGAAGCTATCGGCAGCAGAAAATAAAGAAGCATTACTGCATCCTGAACGGATAAAAGAAATTTCTCAATATATTCTTAATCATTTCAAAGTAAAAACCCATCGTTTAAATGCGAATGGAAAAGGATTTAATGCCATGTTTGCTGTGAGCAATGTTAACGCAGCCAAACTCTACTATGAATCATTAAATAACTTACAAAAGGGAAGCAGTAAACCCCTTAAGATTGCGACAATCTTCTCCTTTGCTGCGAATGAAGAGCAAAATGCGATAGGTGAAATTCTGGATGAAACGTTTGAACCAACAGCTATGGATAGTAGTGCAAAAGAGTTTTTAAGTTTAGCCATTAAAGACTATAATGCCCTGTTTAAAACCAATTATGGCGTAGAAAGTAAGGAATTTCAAAATTATTATCGTGACCTTGCTAAACGAGTCAAAGACAAAGAGATTGATTTGTTGATTGTGGTTGGCATGTTTTTAACGGGTTTTGATGCTCCTACATTAAATACTTTGTTTGTGGATAAAAATCTCAGGTATCATGGTTTGATGCAAGCTTTTTCAAGAACAAATCGTATTTATGATTCCACCAAAACCTTTGGAAATATTGTTACCTTTCGAGATTTAGAACAAGCAACCATAGACGCCATTACTCTTTTTGGAGATAAGAATACTAAAAATGTCGTGCTGGAAAAAAGCTACAAGGAGTATATGGAAGGATTCACTGATGTGGCAACGGGTGAAGCCCGTCGTGGCTATGTAGACGTAGTAAAAGAATTAAAGGAACGTTTTCCGAGTGTTGATGAAATTGTTACTGAAAAGGATAAAAAAGAATTTGCCAAGCTTTTTGGTGAATATTTGCGTATCGAACATATCCTGCAGAACTATGATGAATTTGCAGGTTTAAAAGCTTTACAAACCGTAGATATGACTGATTCTAAAGCTTTAGAAGATTTTAAGTCTGCTCACTATGTAACGGATGAAGATATAGCTGTTATGCAAGAGATACAAGTGTTAGAAGAAAGAGCGATTCAAGATTATCGTTCTTCATATAATGATATTCGTGATTGGCTTCGTCGTGAAAAAGCTGGAAAAGAAAAAGAGAATGCCTCTATTGATTGGGATGATGTTGTCTTTGAAGTCGATCTTTTAAAATCCCAAGAGATCAATTTGGATTACATTCTTGAACTTGTTTTTGAGCATAACAAAAAAGTAAAAGATAAAGCATCCTTGGTTGAAGAAGTTCGTCGCATCATTCGTTCTAGTGTAGGAAACCGTGCCAAAGAAAGCCTGGTAGTTGATTTTATCAACCAGGCTGATCTAGATCGTATTCAAGATAAAGCAAGTATTATTGATGCCTTCTTCTCATTTGCTCAAATGGAGCAGAAACGTGAAGCAGAAGAATTGATTCATAGTGAAAATCTGAATGAAGAAGCTGCAAAAAGATATATTCTAACTTCATTGAAAAGAGAATATGCCAGTGAAAATGGGACGGAGCTTAATGAAGTTCTTCCTAAAATGAGTCCTCTTAATCCTCAGTATTTAACAAAAAAGCAGAGCGTTTTTCAGAAAATCTCTGCCTTTGTAGATAAGTTCAAGGGAGTAGGCGGAAGGATTTAATATCCCGGCGATAGGAATCATGCCCCTTCATTTACGGGTAAGCATCGTGTCATCATTTGCAAAGGGGCTGCTGCTGTGCTTGGAAGAACGATACTCATCTGCCTCATTAGCATCATCTCCGTCTCATTATTCCCGCTGTCCTTCCTGCTGGAGCGAAATAAAGGGCTGAATCTTCCCCAAGTCCGAGATGGGGTTATGGATCTTTCGGCCTGGGATTATGAACAGGAACCGCAGCTGAAGCTGGACGGTGAATGGGAATTTTATTGGAACCGGCTGGTCCCTCCGGCACAATTTCAGCAAGAAGGCAGGAACCGGCCCGCGTACACGACTCTCATCAAGGTGCCTTCCCAGTGGAACCGGATCGTGGAGGGTGATACCGGGCTGCCTGCGTTCGGCTATGCCACGTACCGGATGGTGCTGAAGCATGTGCCGTACAGCGGGGTGTTTGCTGTAAAAAAAACAAACATCCGTTTTTCCAGCGCCGTGTACGTGAATGGAAATAAATTGTTTGAGGACGGCAAACCGTATGAGAACGAAGCCGGCTACCGGATGGGCAATGCCCCGCAAATCGGTTTTTTCTCGTCTGACGGGCAGGATATCGAAATTGTTGTTCATGTGGCCAATTATAACTATGTGAATGGGGGCATCCCGGTCTCCCTGTATTTCGGCGGGGAGGCGGCCATGATGGACATGCAGCAGAAAATCATTGCCCGGGAATTCACCACGGTCGCCGTATTAGGCACCTTGGCGCTTATTTTTATGATGTGCTATGTGATGGCCTGGATTTATGGCAAAAAAGACAGGTCCCTGCTCGTTTTTGCTATAATTTGCGCTTTGTATGCCATATACAACGGCCTAAACGGGGAACGATCGTTTCTGCTGTTTTTATCCGAGGTTCCCTATGAAGTGATGTACAGAATCAAGGATATCAGCTCCACCGTCTGCCTGATGGTGCTGTGCATCTTTTTTTATCAAATGCAAAAAAAACTGATGTCCTTGAAATTCGCGTGCTTGATGACCGTGGCGCTCGGCAGCTTTCTCGCGCTGGCTGTTTTTGCGCCGATTCGCGTGTATGTCACTGTCCAGCCGGTTGTTGTCCTGTTGTACGAGCTGATGATCCTTTGGCTGCTCTTACGGAGTGCGGTACTATACATCAGAAATGTTGAAATGGACGGTGTGAAGTCGTTTCTGCTGTTTATGGCGCTGCTGTGTATAAACCTGTACTCGATCGATATTGTGTTGTTCGCATACTCGATCCAGAAAGATGTTTGGCTCGGCCAGATCTATATTATTGTATTTAATATGATTCTTGTTTTTCTCATCGTGCTCCGGTTTTTCGAAGCGTATCTCACCATCGATCACATGAAAAATCAGCTGCTGCGATTGGATAAAATCAAGGATGATTTTCTTTCCAATACGTCCCATGAGCTGAAAACGCCGTTAAATGCCATTGTGAACATTGCCGATACGCTGTTGAAGGGAGTGGAAGGGCCGGTTACCGAACGCCAGGCGCACAATCTGGCAATCGTTACCGAAAGCGGGAGAAGGCTGACCTACCTGGTCAACGACCTGCTCGATTATTCCAAAATGAAGCACGGCGACATTGTGCTGCATAAAAGCAGCATCGATTTGAAGTCGGCCGTCGATTCGGTAATACGGCTTCACCTGTTCCTGCTGGGAGGCAAGCAGATTGCGCTGAACAATCGTGTTTCCAGCGATATTCCTGCGGTACAAGCGGACGGCAATCGGCTGATTCAAATATTGCACAATCTCATCGGCAACGCCGTCAAATTCACGGATCGCGGCCAGGTGAACATCAGCGCGGAAGTAATCCGCGACATGGTGGAGGTTCGCGTGGCGGATACAGGGATGGGGATCGCGGAGCATCAGCAGGAACGCATATTTCAGGCGTTTGAGCAGGGGGATGCTTCTGAAACGAAAAGCGTGGGCGGAACAGGGCTGGGACTCAGCATTGCCAAAAAGCTGGTGGAGCTTCATGACGGCCAGATCCGGGTCCATTCTTCGCCGGGGCAGGGCTCGGTATTCAGCTTCACCATTCCGGTATCCGAATCAGATCCGACTATAGCCAAAGAATCGGCAGAGGAGCCGGGGATGTACGGCGATGCCCGTCTTTCTTCGTCGCAATATCCGCTCTACATCAAGGGCCGCCGGGACGAGCTTATCCTGGTGGTAGACGATGATTTCGCCAATCTCCAAACCATCATTAATTTGCTCACACTGGAAGGCTACGCCATCGTTGTCGTGAACAGCGGCCAAATGGCGCTCGACGAGCTGGCAAAGACTTGGGACTTCTTTCTGGTCATTCTGGACAACATGATGCCGGGCATATCCGGCTATGAGGTGCTGACTGCGATCCGGCAGCGGTTCTCACCGTTCGAGCTGCCGGTGCTCATGCTGACGGCCAGAAACAGGGCCGCTGACATTATGCTCGCGATGGAAAATGGAGCGAACGATTTTGTCGGCAAACCGTTCCAGGCGGAAGAGCTGATGGCGCGGGCCAAAAGCCTGACGCGGCTGAAGGCATCCGTGAAGAGCGCCAAGGATGCGGAGGTCGCCTTTTTGCGGTCGCAGATTAAGCCGCATTTCCTGTACAACGCCCTGAATTCCATTGCAGCTCTCTGTATCGAAGAGCCTGAGCGGGCGGAGGAGCTGACACTGCAGCTATCGCAATATTTAAGGGGCAGCTTTGACTTCAAGCAGCTTGACTCCTTGACCACGATTGGCAATGAAGTGGAGCTGGTCAAGGCCTACATCAGCATCGAGAAAGCGCGGTTCGGCTCCAGGCTGGAGGTAGAGTATGATGTAGATGCCAATGCGGCGATCCGCATCCCTCCGCTCATTTTGCAGCCCTTGGTGGAGAATGCGATTCGTCATGGTTTGATGTCGAAGCTGAGGGGAGGCCGGGTGCGTATCTCCGTCAAGGAGACCGGGAACGCGGTGGTCCGATTCGTCGTTGAGGATGATGGGGGCGGGATGAGCCTTCACCAGCTGGAGGAGGTCCGGAACTCCGATGTGAATCGAAGGGGCGTGGGGCTGTGGAATATTAGCCAGCGCATTAAGCTCCTGTACGGGGAAGATCTTCATATTGAAAGCGCGGAAGGCATCGGTACGAAGGTTTCTTTTGAACTTCCTGCCATGTAAAGAAGAGGGGAACTGGAGAGAGGAACGCGTTGTACGGCGATCGGTATGAAATGATGCGACAATCCATGTTGTTTGTTTTAAAAAGCGGATACCAGCCAAGGCAGAGCATAGATGCCTTGGCTTTCTTTGTGTACCGTTGGCGCTAAAGAAGGGCTACGACGTCTGGCTGGCAGCCAGACCGTATGGCCCTGCCATGTGCTAAGAACAGTGAGGTGAAGCACATGGCGATGCTATAGCACCTAAATCATATCCACATAATCGATTCGCCAATGCACATGCTTGAGAATATGGTCCAGCCCGGTTTTATCCCTGGCCTTGAACAATTCAATGATTTGCTTGTGCTCCCGGTTCATCTGATCCAGTACGGAGAACAGCTTTTGTTTGTCTTCACTCAAATAAATTTGCCGGACAAAGCTGTTTTGAAGGGATTTGAGCAGCTCCACGAGCGTATCATTGCCGCATTTGCAAATATAGGTTTGATGAAATTGGTTTTGATAGGTTTGATAGTCGGCGTAGCTATGCGCCGAGATCGCGAGATCGATTTGCCCCACAAGCTGCTCCAGCCTGGTTATATCTTCTTCTGTCATATGGTCCACTGCGAGGGATGCAGCCATTCCGTCCAGCGTGCCGACGACTTGAAATACATCCAGCTTCTTTTTCGTATCCAGTTCTTTGACAATAAAGCCTTTGCGGGGAATATTCTCCAAGTAGTTTTCTGAGGCCATTTGAATCAAAGCTTCACGGACGGGCGTTCTGCTGACGTTCAGACTTTCACAGATCGAGTTCTCGCTTATTTTTTGATTGGGAAGCAACGTGCCGTTTTGAATACGCTCTGCAATATAGTTATACACATGATCTTTAAGAGATTGATACTTGAATTTACTAATGTTGCTTACCTCCCAGCTTGTGACAAGCATATATCGTTTTATCTAGATTTTATCAACGAATGAGAATTCAAGCAATCTTGCAATCCTGCAGGGCCTCTGCAGGGGGAGCGAAGCAGGCCCGGAAGGGCAATAAAAATGAGGGGATGTATTGATTATCAAATGGAACAATGTTATTATTCTTAATGAAAATTATACAATATACAATATACAAAACACAGTTTGACACAGCGCCATTGGAGCTGTTCATTTAGTTGCCCATAAAGGAGGCAGGCAAGGCCGAATTTGAGTGTTTTTCACCGATACTATTGTCGGACTCATCTTTGCTGGTTATCATGAATCCTATTGAAAACATCTTAAAGCATTTTCCGGTCATGATTTTGGACGGAGCCCTGTCAACTGAGCTGGAACGCCGGGGCTGCAACATTAACGATTCCCTCTGGTCCGCCAAAATCGTAGTGGAAAATCCGGATTTGATTGGTCAGGTGCACGCCGATTATTTCGCTGCCGGGGCTGACTGCGCCATTACTTCGAGCTATCAGGCGACTGTGGAAGGCTTCATCCGGCGCGGCTTGAGTGAAAGCGAAGCGGTTAGTCTGATTCAGAAGTCGGTTCAGATCGCGGTTGCCGCAAGAGACCGGTTCTGGGAGCGCCTGCAGGAGAGCACGGAGGAAATAAAAAGACCGCAGCCGATTGTAGCCGCTTCTGTAGGTCCATATGGGGCTTACCTGGCAGATGGATCGGAGTACAGGGGGGATTACAAGCTCAGTGAGCAGGAGTTGGTTGAATTCCACCGGCCGCGCATTCAGGCACTCCTGGAGGCCGGGGCAGATATTCTTGCTTGCGAGACCATCCCGTGTCTGCTGGAAGCCAAGGCTATCGTGAGTGTATTGAAGGAATTCCCTGCTGCCTATGCGTGGATCAGCTTCAGCGCCAAGGACGGCGAGCATATCAGCAATGGGGAGGCTATTGCTGATTGCGCCGAATGGTTGAACAGCCATGCTCAGGTGGCGGCTGTCGGTGTCAATTGTACTTCGCCGCAGCATATCGTTTCCTTGCTTCATGAGCTCAAGCGCAGCACAAGCAAGCCCTTGGTCGTTTATCCGAACTCCGGGGAGGAGTATAATGCAGAAGCTCGAAGGTGGCAGGGCGATTCATCCGAGGAGAGCTTCGGCTGCAGCGCACGGAGCTGGTACGAGCACGGTGCGCAGGTCATTGGCGGCTGCTGCCGTACGAACCCGGACGACATCCGTTCCATAGCTGCATGGGTTAGAACGATGTAAATGCCACAGCGGACATATCCAATAAGCCTGGGTGCCGGTAAAGGGTGCCTCAGGTGCTTATTGGCTGCACCGCTGCTTTGCTACCTTCTAATACCGAGTAAACAAGTTATATTAGTCAGCTTATTGATGTGCTATGCTTACTCCTATGAAACAAAAAGAGGCGGTCAGGATGATGAAGGACGAAGAGCGGCTGGAAGCCAAGACGAGAATACAAAAGGCCGTGGATGCCCGGAATGACGAGCTGCGGGGGCTTGCGCTTCGTATACATGCGAATCCGGAGCTGGCTTTTCAGGAGCATCAGGCGGTTCGCTGGCTGACGGAGCCTCTGAAAGAGGCTGGATTCACAGTAGAAACCGGAATCGCAGGGCTAGCAACGGCTTTTAAAGCTTCCTGGTCGGGAAAGGCAGGAGGACCGGCGATCGCTCTCGTGGCTGAATATGACGCGCTGCCTGAAATTGGACATGCCTGCGGTCATAATCTAATCGGCACGGCGGCGGTTGGCGCGGCGCTGGCGCTTAAGGATGCGTTTCCGGATTTGCCGGGTACGATTGAGGTTTACGGCAGTCCTGCCGAGGAAGAGGGCGGCGGTAAAATCATCATGTGCGAGCAGGGTGTATTCGATCAGGTGGCTGCGGCGATGCTTTGCCATCCGCGCGAGGCGGATATGGTGATGCGGGGCGGAATTGCTTGCGTCGATGCGAAGTTTAAATTTTATGGCAAAGCGTCCCATGCTTCATCCAGTCCTGAAGCGGGAATCAGCGCACTGGACGCACTCGTCAATAGCTATGTGGCGATTAACGGCCTCCGGCAGTTTTTTAAACCGGATGTCAAGATTCATGGCGTCGTCTCCAATGGCGGCATCGCCCCTAACATCGTACCGGATTATTGTGAAGCGAATTTTTACATCCGGGCTGCGACGGTGAAGGATCTGGAAGGGGTGAAGCAAAAAGTTTACACGGCCGTCGAGCATTGTTCCTTGGCCGTTGGCGGACGGTGTGAAATCGTCGAAGGTATGACGTATGCCGAACGGATGGACAATAAACGGATGGCTGATTTGTTCAAGGACAATCTGGGGCTGATGGGCATCCAGGTCGCTGCACCGACGGAGAACGGGGCTGTCGGTTCGTCAGACATGGGCAACGTGGGACAAGTCACGCCGATCATTCACCCGTATTTCAACATCGGAGAGGTGAAGCCGCACACCCCTGAGTTTCAGGCGGCGGCAGGCTCTGAGGCGGGTCTGGCGGGACTAAACCGGGCGGCTAAGGCCATGGCGATGACCGCATTCGATTTATGTGCGGACCCCGATGCGCTGCGTCAGGTACGGGAAGAGTTTGAACAATGGAAGACAAGGCAATCTATCTAATCTATAACTTGGGGGAGTACGAATGAAAAAGGCAATTTCTATCGGTATACTGGCTTTCACGCTTCTGCTGTCAGCATGCAGCAGCAATGCACCATCGGCGGGCACAGGCGGGGAAGCTGTGGCGAAGGATTTGGTCGTCGCTTCCGGAGCGGATGCGGTAAAGCTGGACCCGCAGGACTCCACGGATTCAATATCCAATAACGTGATTGGCCTCATCTTCGATAAATTAGTAACCTTCGACAATAATAACAATATCGTCCCTCAATTGGCGAAAGAATGGACTCTTTCACCGGACGGCATGAAGCTGACCTTCAAGCTTGTGGAAGGGGCGAAGTTTCAGGATGATGCCCCGGTAAATGCGGAGGCTGTGAAGATTACATTTGATCGTGTGCTGAACAAAGACAACAAGCTGGCACGCTACAACATGTTCTCGCAATTTATTGACCAAGTGGTTGTAGACAGCGAATATCAGGTCACATTCCAGCTGAAATTCCCTTACAAACCGGCTTTGGCGACATTCACCCATGCGGCCGGCTCAATCCTGAGCCCGAAGAGCGTCAAGGAAAATTCCAAGAACATTGCCAAGGCGCCTGTTGGCAGCGGCCCGTATAAATTGAAGGAATGGGTTCAAGGCGAGAAGCTTGTGCTTGAGCCGAGTCCGAACTTCTGGGGCGAGAAGCCGAAGCTGCAAACCATTACGTTCAAGGCAGTGCCGGAAAATGCAGCCCGTTCACTGATGCTGGAAACCGGGGAAGCCGACCTTATTCTCCCGGTGCCCGTAGCTGATATCGATCGGCTGAAGGGGAACGATAAGGTTCAAGTCACCGAATTCGCAAGCAACCGGAATCTATACATTGGGATTAACGCCAAGAAAGCGCCTTTTGATAATGTGAAGGTTCGTCAGGCCATGAACTATGCGGTGGATAAGGAAACGATTGCCAAAAAGATTCTGATGGGCCAAGGCAAGGTGCTGCAATCGGCTATCGCGGAGAAGGTTTGGGGCTTTGCGCCGGTAGGGGCGTATCCGTACGATCCGGAAAAAGCGAAGCAGCTGCTCGCAGAGGCAGGGTTTAAGGAAGGAACGACAGTCAATCTGTGGACCTCTGACGGACGCTACCTGATGGACCGCCAAATCGCTGAATTCGTGCAAGGCAATTTGCAGGCGGTCGGCTTTAAGGTTGAATTCCGCAAGTGGGATTTCGGCGCGCTGCTGAGCGAGCTCGGGAAACCGGAAGCAAGCTATGATCTGTACCTTTCCAGTGCTTCTGTGCCGGCGAACGATGCGGAGTATACCTTGAGCCCGTCCTTTGCTTCCAACGGAGCTTACAATTACGGGAAGGTATTCGCTAATGCGGATGTCGATGCATTGCTGATTCAAGGGGTTAAAGCAGCGAATGATGAAGAGCGCAAGAAGATATACAAGGACGCGCTGCAAACGATTAAAGATCAAGCGCCTTGGATTTTCCTGGTCGAATTCAATTATCCTGTGGGTGCGCGCAAGGAGGTTCAAGGCTACCACGTGTGGAACACGGAAAATCTTGATCTGCGCGACGCAGTGAAAAAATAAGAAGCTTACGGCGAGGGGGATCTGAGGATCCCCCTTGTTCGCAAGGAGGCATCCCTTGACTACCTATATTGTTAAACGTGTGCTTCAGATGATTCCCACCTTGCTTGGCGTGTCCATCCTTGTATTCATCTTGATCCATGCGGTTCCGGGCGATCCGGCCCGTTTGATAGCAGGCAATGAAGCCAGTGAAGAGGATGTGGCCCTGGTCCGCGAACGGCTTGGACTAAACCAGCCCTTGCATGTTCAATACGGAAGCTATGTCGCCCATTTGCTGCGGGGCGATTTGGGAACATCGCTGCGATCCGAAAGGCCGGTATTGCAGGAGATTCTGACCCGGTTCCCGACAACCGTTTTACTTACGGTGATGGCGATTTTGATTATGATTGTGGTCGGGTTGTTTGCGGGCATTCTTTCGGCGACCAAGCCGAACAGCATCCGGGATAATACGGCCATGATGTTCTCCTTATTCGGCATTTCCATGCCGATTTTCTGGCTTGGCCTGATGCTGATTCTCATCTTCTCCTATTACCTTCGCTTGCTGCCGTCCGGCGGAAGCGACGGGCTCAAGTACTTTATTCTGCCGGCCATTGCTGTTGGGCTTTCCTCCTCAGCCATTCTGGCCCGGCTGACGCGCTCGAGCGTGCTGGAGGTCATCCATCAGGACTTCATCCGCACGGCCCGCGCCAAGGGTGTGAAGGAGAAGCTCGTCATTTACAAGCATGTGCTGAAGAATGCGATGATTCCAATTATTACTATTATTGGTCTGGAGTTCGGAAGCCTGCTCGGTGGCGCAGTGATTGCGGAGACGGTGTTCTCCATGAACGGACTGGGACGTTATGTCATTCAATCGATCCAGTACCGGGATTATCCGGCGATTCAAGGAACGGTGCTTTTTATCGCAGCCCTGTTCGTTATTGTGAATCTGATTGTCGATTTGTGCTACAGTCTGGTTGACCCCCGGGTCAAATATGAATAGGAGAATAGGATGAAGGGAAGGGAATTTGTATCATGAGTCAGTCAGCAGCGGCGGCACAGACGGAGAACAATTCGCAGGCTCCATCATATACGCCCCGTTCCCCGTGGCATATGATGGCCCGCCGGTTCCGCAAAAACAAACGGGCCGTTGTGGGGCTGTGGATGGTAGCATTATTTGTGATCGTAGCTCTTGCGGCCCGGTGGATTGCTCCGTATGACCCGTATGTACAGAACATGCAGGCCATGCTGGAATCTCCTACGTGGAGTCATCCATTCGGGACCGATGAATTTGGCCGCGACATATTGTCGAGAATTATTTACGGCGCTCAAATCTCCCTGCTTATCGGCATCGTCGGGGTATTTATTTCCCTTCTGCTGGGCGTGACGCTTGGAACCGCCGCTGGTTATTTTGGCGGCTGGTGCGACACCTTCGTGATGCGGATGATGGATATTTTCATGGCCTTTCCCAGCTTCCTGCTGGCGCTGGCTATCGTTAGTGTGCTTGGGCCGGGGATGATGAACGTCATGATTGCAATCGGTATTTTTTCCGTTCCGACGTTTGCCCGAATATCCCGCAGCGCGGTCATCTCCATCAAAAGCAGAGAATATATCGAGGCGGCCCGGGCGATGGGGGGCACGCATCTGTTTATTATTTTCAAGCATGTGCTTCCGAACAGCATCGCTCCGATTATTGTCTTGTCCACCTTGCGGGTGGCTACAGCGATTTTGACAGCATCGGCGCTCAGTTTTCTGGGAATGGGAGCCCAGCCGCCGATGCCGGAATGGGGGGCTATGCTCAGCACGGGCAGAGAGTACCTGCGATCGGCTCCGCACGTCAGCACAATACCAGGGCTCGCGATCATGTTCATGGTGCTCGCCTTTAACATGCTGGGCGATGGCCTGAGAGATGCGCTCGATCCGAAGATGAAGCTGTAACCTACAGCACAGGCACGAAAAATATGGCTGCAGGAGTGGTCGGCACGATGAAGAAGGAACTCCTTGAGATTAGGGGCTTAAAAACATATTTTTATACCGAAGACGGCGTTGTGCCAGCAGTTGACGGGGTGGATATCGTCATTCACGAAGGCGAAACGGTCGGTATTGTAGGGGAATCGGGATGCGGCAAAAGCGTTACGTCCCTTACCGCTATGCGGCTGACTCCCGGCAAGGTCGTGGAAGGGTCGGTCCGGTTTAACGGAAGAGATGTGCTGACCATGACGGAAGAGGAGATGCGAAGCATTCGGGGCAACGAGCTGGCCATGATTTTTCAGGAGCCAATGACGTCCCTCAATCCGGTGTTTACGATTGGACAGCAGATTGGAGAGGCCGTTCGCATCCATTTGAACTACAGCCGCAAGCAAGCCAAAGCCCATGCGGTGGAGATGCTTAAATCCGTCGGTATTCCTCGCGCCGAGCAGATTGTGGATGAGTATCCGCACCAACTCTCTGGCGGCATGCGGCAGCGGGTGATGATCGCAATGGCCATGGCATGCAATCCGCGGCTGCTGATCGCCGATGAACCGACGACTGCACTGGATGTCACCATTCAGGCTCAAATTCTGGACCTGATGCGAGAGCTCAAGGCACAGCACAATACGGCGATCATGATGATTACACACGATTTGGGCGTGGTGGCGGAGATGTGCGACCGTGTGCTTGTGATGTATGGGGGCAGGGTGGTGGAGGAAGCGGATGTGGTAACCATCTTCCGGAATCCGCAGCATCCGTATACGCAGGGATTGATGCGTTCCATGCCCACCCTGAATTCAGAGCAGAAACGGTTGTATTCCATTCAAGGCAATGTGCCTGCGCCTGGCAGCCTGCGTGAAGGCTGCACCTTTGCCCCACGCTGTGAGTATGCCATGGAAGCGTGCCGTACACTGGCGCCCCGGCTGACAGCCGTGGGAGAGGGGCACTTCAGCCGATGTCTGCTCCATTCATCCGGGCAAGGGGGAATCTCTGTTGAAACAACCATTGGTTGAGGTCAGGAACCTGAAAAAGCATTTCCAGGTTAAAAAAGGCATTTTCGGCCGGGGCGGACATGACATCAAAGCGGTGGACGGCCTCAGCTTTACGATATATAAAGGGGAAACGCTTGGACTTGTCGGGGAAAGCGGCTGCGGGAAATCAACGACCGGCAGAACCTTGCTTCAATTGCTGCCGCCTACCGCGGGAGAAGTGTGGTATGAAGGACGCAATCTGGTCGGCATGGACCCGCGGGAGCTGAGAAAGCTGCGCAGACACCTGCAGATGGTGTTTCAGGACCCTTACGCTTCGCTTGATCCTCGGCTCACTGTAGGGGAGATTATCGCGGAGCCGCTTCAAATCCATAAGCTGCACAGCGGCAAGGAGAGGGATCGGCGGGTGGAAGAGCTGCTGGAGGTCGTCGGCCTCAGCGGCTACCATGCCAAGCGCTATGCGCATGAATTCAGCGGAGGACAGCGGCAGCGAATCGGAATTGCCCGGGCGCTGGCCTTGAATCCGAAGCTGATTGTAGCGGACGAGCCGGTATCTGCCCTGGATGTATCCATTCAGTCGCAGGTCATCAATCTGCTTCAGGATTTGCAGGATCAGTTTCAGCTGACGTACCTGTTCATTGCCCATGACTTGAGCGTCGTGAAGCATATTAGCGATCGGGTCGGTGTGATGTACCTGGGGAGAATCGTAGAGCTCGCGGCTACAAGTGAACTGTTTGATTGCCCGTTGCATCCGTATACGAAGGCCTTGCTGTCGGCCGCGCCTATCCCCGATCCGCTAGTGAAGAAAGACAGAATTATTTTGCAAGGAGACGTGCCCAGTCCTGCGAATCCGCCCTCCGGCTGTGCGTTTCACCCGAGGTGCAGCGAGTGTATGGATATCTGCCGCACCGAGCAGCCGCAATTGCAAGAAATGGATGGCCGCTTTGTCGCATGTCATTTGTATAACAAATGAGCTGAATCTGGAATTCAACGTTAGTTCTGATGTAAAGCCGCTATCCTTGGAATGGATTCCTCATTGGATGCGGCTTATATTTTGAAGTGAATGTTAGTCCCCGAAAGAACGGCAGAGATGCTGTTCTTTTGTCTATACTTCATATGTAAGCTCACCAAGCCTGGCCGCACGGCATGAATCCAGATCACCGGTTAGGGTTATTTTAGAACGATGGCGGGCAAGGCTGCCGCTCTTTTACGACGCAATGAAAGGTTGCCGTGCTATAATGAGAACGGAAAGCATTCCTTTTGCCGGAAGCAACAAAGCGAATTATAGGAACTCTGAGGACTGTTCAGAAGTATAACGAGGGCAAAAGGGGATAAGGTACTGTCCGCAATTGGAACACCTTGAGCAAGCTTGTGGAGCTGGCAGCGGAGATGGAGCAGGCCAATACGACGAATACATAAACTTCTATCCGGCTCTATTCTTTTTTTCGCTTTTTTGTGATATCTTTATGTGTTGGCTATGTTGGCTATGTTGGCTAAGAAAATGGTAACAAGAACTAGTCCCGCGGTGCCGGGTCCTTTGAATCCGGGAACGGGCCATGCAAGACAGAAATTTTAACCGGAAGTGGAGATGGATGATTTGGAACACTTGGAAGCCACCGATGAATTTACGGCGAATTATGAACAGCTGAAAACGTCTGCGGGCCGTACCTCCAATTGGAGAGAGCGGCTGGAGGCTGTGGAAGCGCTGGGACAGTGGAATAATCAACAAACCATTGCTATTCTCACGCATAGATTGAACAACGATGCCGTGTTCAAGGTGCAGGAGGCTGCTTACAGCAAGCTGAAGGAATGGGGAGAGGATGTTCAGCCCCCGGTTAGAAAGAAAGGCGACCTGATCAAAGGCGTATCCAAAATTTTAGTCAGAATAAAGAAAAGCCTGCCAAAGGATCATACCTTTGAGGAATTCAAGCAAAAATTGAAAAACATGCGATTGGACATCTATGATATCTACGAAGGCGACAAAGGGGCCGAATTCGACTCGTGGCTGGAAAGCACCTGGGCTTCCTTATCGACGGGCAGGCCATAAGACTACCGAATAAGCAGGGGAAGAAGGAACCGGGAGCAAAAAATAGCGAGTCCGGTGCTGCTGTGTACAGACTTAGGTTCATGAATAGCTGACGTGCATAGCGCCTTCCGCACCGCACGCAGCTCCCGGCGTACGGTGCTTCACTGGACTGAAGGCGCCGTTCTTAACGAATCAATTCCATACAAGAGGCTTTGCAAATGCGGAGTAATGGCTGTAATGGCCATGTTTATTTGGTTATGCGCATGTTGCTTCCTCGGAATTAGTTAAGAACAACGGATCTCAACCAATGCCTCAGGTATATACCTATCATTGCACCCGCAATCCGTGCTGAGTTCAGCGCGGATTTTTTTTGGGTTCTGGAGGAGTAGACGTTCGGCCCCATAGGAAGGTGAGCTGGAATAGCACTGGGGAAGCCGGAGATCAGCCTGCGTAAAGAGCTCCAAAAGTATGAAGCACACGTACAGCACGAGGCTGATCTTGAATCTCGGTTATTGCACCGCAAGCTGCGCCCAAGCAGGCAGTTGTTCGCTGCATGATCACGGACACTAATAGAGCGGCTTCTCCTTTCTAGCAGCTGCTCTATTGGCGTCGGCCCTTCATCCGATGTAAAATAGAGAATGACGTCGAATGGTGGGGGCGGGAAAACGATGAACGACACCGGGACAAGCCGGAGGCGGAGATACGGAAAGCGCTGCGGGCAGGCGGCACTGCTTATGCTGACGGCCGCCGCGCTGCTTCAGCCGTTGTCCGCTGCGGAAGCCGGACTTATAGATCGGGTAAAAGAAATATATCGGCTGCCGGAGCAGATGGAGAGCATTCAGCAGGAATACGATGCGACCAAGCAGCAGCTGGAGGAGCAGCGGGACAAGCTGCAGGAGGCCGTGCAGCAGTCCAAGGAAGCGCAAGAGCGGCTAATCGCTCAGAACAAGCAGCTGCAAGAGCAAAATGAAGCCCTGCTGCGCAGCATCCAGGCGATGGAGCAGGCGGAGCAGGAGCGGCGCGCCCGCACGCGAAACATCACGACATTAGCCGTTACGGCGGCAATTCTTGCCGCGGGTTATTTTGTATCGGGGCGCTTCATCCGGCTGGCCGTTTGGAGAAGGCACAAAAGCAAGCTGCGCCGGTAGCTTCGATATTCAACCATCTGGGCTGCCATAGGAGGTGCAGGCTGGCGTGAAGATTACGTACGAGCAGGCGGAGCAGGTGACACGGCTGGCTTCATTCGCTTTGGACCCGGATGAATCGGTGCATGTGCTCCATCCGAATCAAATTGTAGCCTTCCAGGGGGCTTCCTCGCTGCGTGAGGACTCATTTATGAAGCTCTCGGGCATATATCGCAAAAAAAGATTCGTCAAAACGCAAATTCATGGCCCGGTCCGGTTTCTGCTGGGGCTGCCGGAGGGCTATTCCTTGGGAACCATAGAAATACAAGAGGATGACGATTTGCTGTTCGATTACCGCCATGTGCTGTTCTATACAGACGGTATGACGTTTCACATGCATGTGCAAGCGGTGCGGAACGCATTGATGACGCGCGATCTGGTCAAAATGAGGTTTCAGGGACCCGGTACACTGGGGCTGCTGACAGCGGGTCCCTTGTATCCGGTACAGCTGAACCCGGAGCAGCCGCTTTTTGTCGATATGAACTGTCTTGTTGCTTATTCGAAGCATGTCAGCTTGACTCCCTGTGTATACGGCAATACCCTGGCCAGCCAGCATATGAATTACCAGTGGGAGATCAAAGGGAGCGGTACGGTGCTGCTTCAGCCCTGCAAGCCCGATAGTCGATTGGACGAGCATATGCAGAACGACAGCCTGCTGAGGCGGGTGCTCCGAGAGGTTATCCCGTTCGGCGGCATTTGGATAAAGTAATCTGGCACGGAACAAGTAAACGGAAATCATTCCCCGGGAAGGCGGAGTTTGCGATGCTGTATGAGTTTGTCATTACGCCCAAATCGTATCAGCCCTTTGAGAGCGAAGAGGCGCAAATAGAGAAGTGCAAGGAATGGGGGCTGCTTTCGGAGAAAGCCGCCAAAACAAAACGGTTTATTTATAAAGGAAACGGTATGAGCCTGCCTTGCGGCATTGTGGGATTTGCCGATAAAATTACTGCGGTCATCGAGTTCGAGAATAATCAGCAGCACTGTATCCATCCCTCCTTTTTGAAGGAGATGCAGGCATCGGGCTACAGCCAGAAAGTGACGCCGTCAGCTTCTGAAGCTGCCGAAGAACAGGCTGAGGCGAAGGGCGCTGTGGAAGAGGTGCCGCTGCCGCCGGAAGCGCCGGTTGCAGAAGCGGACAAGCCGGCGGAGCCGCCGAAGGCGAAGGGAAAAAAAGAAAAGACGCCTAAGCTGGAGCTTCCTGAAGGCAAGGTTAGAATGATTGCGACCGTGAAGGAATTCACCACTGTTCCGAACCATTTCTCGGATAGCAACGATGAAGTCGTTATTTATGAAGGAGTATCCATTCTGGAGCCCGAAGCGGAGCTCGATACGGCCTGGTCCAGCCATAGCGCCACACTGAAAAAAATGGAGCTGCAGGTCGGGGACACGATAACGTTTGAAGCCAAGGTTGCGGCCAAGAAGCTGACGAAGCATCCCGTGCCGTACAAAATCAACAACCCGTCCAAGCTGCAAAAAGAAGAGGCTTAGGCAGCCTTTCGCGCGGCTGCCGATGTGCTATTTTATGCCAGGAGCCGTCCGCTGGAGGCCCACCGATTCTATACGGAGGTGCTTGGATTTATTACAAGACTGTACATCCCGGAAGCATATCTGGCGATTGTTGCTTCACCGGAGGAGCCGGACGGGACGGGGCTGCTGCTGGAGCCAAACAATAATCCCATCGCCAAGACGTATCAGGAGGCGCTTTATAAAGGAGGCTTCCCGGTCATCGTAATGAGCGCTGAGAACATCCACGAGGAGTTTGACAAGCTCCGCCAGCGGGGGGTTGTATTCAGGAAGGAGCCTGCAAAGACGGATGTAGGCATCGAAGCAATTTTTGAGGATTCCTGCGGCAACCTCATTCAGATATTTCAGATGGGTTAAGTACAGCAAGCTTCCCAAGCCACCTTTACGGCCGGCGGTAACGGAAGCTTTTTTTGATCTGATCTGGCGGTTCAAAGCGGGGCTGTAGCAGGGAGTAGCATGTAAGGAGCATCACTCCCGGTTCGGCACGCCCCTGCGGTAAAATATATTTCTGGAGAAGAAGTATTTTTGTACATATCAAATGAAAGGAAATGAATAACAAATAAAGGAAAACGAGGCTCTGTCATCGAATACATGATGGAGCCGAAAGACCTCTAGCGGCGAATATCCGTTCACAGCGCAACATACGATGGAAGAGGACAAGCAGATGGGAGCGGATTTGGCCAAGGGACTGAGAAGCAAATGAAATGGCAATGACACGACATGAAAGGGGAATCCCGAAAATGAATAAGTATACCAAGCCAAACTGGCGCCAAGCAGCTGTGGTGACGATTGACACCCAAAATGATTTCAGCTTGCCGGGGGCCGTCGCCGAAATACAGGGCACTTACGATGTCATTCCGAACATGAGAACGATTCTAAAGGTATGCCGCCAAAAAAACGTCCCGGTGATCCATATGATCCGGCTGTACCGGGAGGACGGCTCTAATGCGGAATTGTGCCGCAAGGAAGCGCTGGAGTCAGGAAACGCACTGGTGCTCCCCGGCACAGAGGGCGCCGATCTGGTCGATGCGATGAAGCCGAACGGTGCGGCAGCGCTTGATTATGCAGAGCTGCTGAAGGGCCGTGTGCAGCCGATTGGCCCGCAGGAGTGGGCTGTGTACAAGCCGCGCTGGGGCGCTTTTTATCAGACCAGGCTTGAGCATTTCTTGCGTGAGCGGGGGATTGATACCTTGATTTTTACAGGCTGCAATTTCCCCAATTGCCCGCGTACGAGCATATATGAGGCCAGTGAGCGGGATTTCAAGGTCGTGATGGTTGAAGATGCGGTTTCCGGTGTGTACCGGAAAGGGATAGAGGAATTGAGAAGCATCGGAGTGCATATTTACCATACCAACGAGCTTCTGGAGGAGCTGCAGTAAGAAAACGCTTTCAATAAAAGTAAATAAATAACAAATCATGCATTTATTTTTTTGTCGATTATTGTTAAAATAATACTTGTTAAGTAGGAAGATGGAAATATACTTCTGCACAGGAGAAAGTGAAACGTGAACATTTTACTCAGCATCTTGGAAGGAATTCGAATTTAAGCTTGCTTCCTGATCGCTTCAGCACGTGAACCGCTCAAGAAACAGGCCGGGTCCTATTATCATGGACCCGGCCCGTTTCTCTTTTTTTCTTGCCGCTTGAAGCTTCGGTTTAAAACACTTTGGTCGTCCAGGATTCACAGTTCCAAGTCTCTGTTACGACATCACGATAAAATTCCGGTTCGTGGGAGATTAGCAGGATGCTGCCTTTGTACGCTTTCAGGGCGCGCTTCAGCTCATCCTTCGCATCCACATCCAAGTGGTTGGTCGGCTCGTCAAGCACAAGCAGATTGGTTTCCCGGTTAATCAGCTTGCAGAGGCGCACCTTCGCTTTTTCACCGCCGCTCAGCACGGCAACCTTGCTCTCGATATGCTTGGTGGTCAGACCGCATTTGGCTAGTGCCGCGCGTACCTCGAATTGCGAGTATGAAGGAAACTCATTCCAGATTTCCTCAATGCAGGTATTGTAATTGGCATCCTTGATTTCCTGTTCAAAATAGCCGATATGCAGGTTGTCGCCAAGCTGCACGGAGCCGGAGATCGCTTTGATTTCGCCAAGAATACTCCGCAGCAGGGTCGATTTACCGATTCCGTTCGCTCCGACGAGGGCGATTTTTTGGCCGCGTTCCATACGCAGGTTGAGCGGACTGGATAACGGGCTGTCATAACCGATAACCAGATCGGTCGCTTCGAAAATCAATTTGCCGGAGGTCCGGGCATCCTTGAAATGAAACTGCGGCTTCGGCTTTTCCTTGGCAAGCTCGATGACTTCCATTTTGTCGAGCTTCTTCTGTCTGGACATCGCCATGTTCCGGGTGGCGACGCTTGCTTTGTTGCGGGCTACGAAATCCTTCAAATCCGCAATTTCCTGCTGCTGGCGCTTGTAGGCGGACTCCAGCTGCTGCTTTTTCATTTCATAGACTTCCTGGAAATGATAGTAATCGCCTACGTAGCGGTTAAGCTCCTGGTTCTCCATATGGTAGATCAAGTTAACGACGCTGTTCAGGAACGGAATATCGTGGGAGATCAGAATGAAGGCATTCTCGTATTCCTGCAGATAGCGCTTCAGCCATTCAATATGCTGCTCATCCAAATAGTTCGTCGGCTCGTCGAGGAGCAGGATATCCGGTTTTTCCAGCAGGAGCTTGGCCAGCAGAACCTTGGTTCGCTGTCCGCCGCTCAAATCGTGGACATCCTTATCCAGTCCAATGTCGGTAAGACCGAGGCCGCGTGCGGTTTCTTCCACCTTGGCATCAATCATATAGAAGTCCTGGTTCGTTAATGTATCTTGAATCGTGCCGACATCCTCAAGCATCTGCTCCAGCTCCTCAGGCGTCACTTCGCCCATCCGGCCGTACATGTCGTTCATTTCCTGCTCCATATCGAACAGGTATTGGAAGGCGCCTCGGAGGACATCGCGAATCGTTAGCCCCTTGCTGAGCGCGGCATGCTGATCGAGGTAACCGACGCGCATCCGCCTGGACCATTCCACCTTGCCGTCATCCGGCTGAAGCTTGCCTGTAATAATGTTCATGAAGGTGGACTTTCCCTCGCCGTTGGCGCCGATAAGCCCGATATGCTCGCCCTTAAGCAGGCGGAAGGACACATCATTGAAAATCGCGCGGTCCCCAAAGCCATGGCTTAGCCGTTCTACATTTAATATACTCATGCATGACACCTTTTCTTCTAAAGTTTTATTCTTGTATATTATAAGCGGTAAGGCGGGAACAACTCAATGCGAAAACAGGACATTCCTTGCATTTACAGCCTGTAATGCCGATAGGCGGCCGTAATCGGCCGTTTTGCACCCCGGCTGCCGCGGCCAGAAAACGAATATCAGGAGCAGCATGCTGACGAACGTTGATGCTTTAGTGAGATTTTTGTGAGAACGGTGTTGCTTAAGGGAGACGCCAACGGAGACGGAAAAATAACGGCCGCGGATGCGCTGATCATTTATAAATCTTTGAAAGGAACTGTCACGCTCACCAGCGATCAAATCTGGATGCTGGACATGAATGAAGACGGCATCCTTGATGCTCTTGACGCGGAATGGATTATGAAGCAATTGACAAACAGATAGTACGCCGGGCAAACCGGTGACGCTTCAAATGAAGCTTTTCAGCATGGATGATGAAGCAGGATAACAGTAGTTCATAGGGCTCGCCTTTACAAGGATCGTAGACGTGATGAGAGAAGCTTGCTGGCGCAAGCAATCACTCCCGCACCGCACCGCGCGCTGGGAGCTGCGCGCGGTGCGGAAGAAGTGCTGATGCTTTGAGCGCGGTCGAATCCATCAGCAGCCGCCATGCGACGTTCAGACGGATCATCGTTTGAGCCCCTGGCAAGGAAGTTGCTATTTCAAGGGAAGGTGGTAGAATGTATCTGAATCTGAGGCGGCGGAAAGGAGATGGATTTGGATATGAGATTAGCGTTCATATCGGATATACACGGCAATGCCGTTGCACTTGATGCTGTACTAGAGGACATCCGGAAGAAAGCGGTGGACCGGATTATGGTGCTCGGCGATTTGTGCTACCGGGGACCGGAACCAAAACGGGCTTTGGAACGGGTTCGTGCTTTACACACAGAGGTGATTAAGGGGAATGCTGATGCGTGGACCGTTCGAGGGGTGCGCCCGGGTGAGGCGCCTGATCAGGCACTGGAGATGATGAACCGGGAGCGTCACTGGATCGTTTCGCAATTGGCGCAGGAGGATATCGATTATTTAGACGGTTTGCCGACCGAATTACAGCTGCAAGTTGAAGGAGTTTCGATACATGCCTTCCATGCCACGCCGGACAGCTTGTTTGAGATTGTCCTTCCTGGCACGGAGGAGGCGCAGCTTAAAGCGAAGCTAATGTCGGGAGCGGACGCGGATGTGTACATCTATGCTCATATTCACCGGCCCTATGTCCGGTTTATCGACGGGAAGGTGCTAATGAATATCGGAAGCGTAGGGCTGCCTTTTGACGGGATGGCGAAAGCTTCGTATGGGATTCTGGAGATCGAAGCGGGAGCGATTCGCACGTCGATAGAGCGTGTTCCTTTTGAAGTGGAGCAAGTGGTGAAGCAGTATGAAGAAGCCGGATATCCCAATGCGGAGATGATGTCCCGGGTGGTCCGGAATGGCCGCATCAATTAAAAGCAGTCCTTAAACCATTGTGGTCCTGGAAAATATTAACAATGTATGAGCGGCGGATGTACGGATCTAATAAGCAAGCCCGACCCGCGCGCCGATAAATTGCTTGGCGGCAAGCTCGTCATAGGCAAACTCGGCGGTATCGCCGACGGAGATGGACGTGCCTCCGAAAGGCAGATAATCCCGCTCGACACGGTAGATGCCCGTACGTTCCCCGGCGGGCAAATAGGTGGGGCAGACAACGGTCCACTCCAGTCCGGAGCCCGCCAGCTGCTCCCACGCCCGTCGGTGCTCCTCGGCAGCCCGGGTGGAGGAGCGGCGGGAGTCCGGCGTTTCGTAGCGCAGCAATCCGGTATGCTCACGGCTGTCTAAAATACCGGCCGTACCGATAGTAACCACGCGCTTGATTCCATGCGCCTTCATGGCAGCGATAAGCATAGGCGTAAATATTGTCAACACCGAGCCTCCGTCTGTACTTAGCGCGCTAATCACAGCGTCTTTCCCCTGAACAGCCTGCCAGACATCGTGTTTCTCACAGGCGTCCCCTTGAATGATGGTCAAGTTCGGGGCTTGAAGGGACATTTTCCCCGGATTTCGGACAAAAGCGGTTGTCAGGTGGCCGTCAGCAGCAGCTCGTGCCGCAAGCTCCCGTCCCACGCGTCCTGCAGCGCCAAAAATAAGCAGCTTCATTACAAATCTCCTTTAATTAATTTTTCCTCTTCTCTTTGTGTGCATGATGACGTAAAATTCAAAGGGCTGGTAACGACTAAAGCTGATCGCTCCGTAAACCGGCTCTGCCGCTGGCAATGCGCGCAGAGCCGGTTGCTTGTATCATGCGCGGCAAAGCTGCCTGTTACTTCTGCTTGCCAGCCTCGGTGAAGATTTGGAAGGTGACGCCGAATTGGTCTATGACGCTTCCATAGGCCGGACTGAAGAAGGTTTCCTGCAGCGGCATTTGGACTTGTCCATTGTGCTCAAGGGCTTCGAAGAACCTTTTGGATGTTCCAGGATCGTCGGTCGAGATACAGATGGTGACTTGATTGCCGGCTTGATGCGGCTGGCCAGGGAACGTATCGGAAAACATAAGCTCCGCTTCACCTACCTTAAGCAGCGCGTGAGAGAGTAAGCTTTTCGCTTCAGGAGGCAGAGGGAATTCCGGATTTTCAGGCATATCCCCAAACGACATTTGCGCGACAATCTGTGCTTCCAGGGCCGACTCGTAAAATTGGATCGCTTCCTTTGCGTTACCATTCATCACTAGATAAGGAATCAAACGCACAGCCATGATCAAGCCTCTCTTCCTGGATGGATTCACTTTATTATGCGCAAACCTTGATAAAATTGTCCATACCCAGCAAACGATAAGGGCTAAGGGTGTTTGCGGAAATAATAGCGGCAAGGACAGGACAAGATCGCAATGGATTAGAAATGGGGGTGTCCGGTTTTTGCTATCATGTAGAAAGGATTCTCAGCAGCACGCAGACCAAGGAACATTTCAGGAAATGAAAGGGGAAGTATTTGTGGTAAATCAAAGCTCAACTCATCATGATGGAAGCACGTTTGGTAGCAGGAGCAATTTTATAGTTGTGATGGTTATGATTTTGGGAGTATTCGTTGCGATATTAAATGAAACGCTGCTCACGGTGGCGCTGCCCAAAATAATGGCGGATATCGGCATTGAGCCAAGCACGGCACAATGGCTGACAACCGGCTATCTGCTCGTTATCGGCGTACTTATTCCGGTCACCGCCTTCTTAATGCAGCGTTTTACAACACGGAGTCTATTTCTTACCGCTATGGGGCTGTTTACTGCAGGCACTTGTATCGCGGCGATTTCTCCGGGATTTGCCTTGCTGTTCGCGGGAAGGGTGCTGCAGGCAGCGGGCACCGGTCTGCTGTTCCCATTGCTGACCAATGTCGTATTCTCTATCGTTCCGATGGAAAAGCGCGGTTCGGCAATGGGAACGATCGGGATTGTCATTACATTTGCCCCGGCTATCGGTCCGACGTTATCAGGTATTATTGTCGAGCATTTCAGCTGGCGTGTTCTGTTTTACGGCGTGGTGCCGATCGCAATATTCGTGATTCTTTTTGCCATGATGAGATTGAAAAATGTAACCGAAACGACGAAGCCGCGCATCGATGTGCTTTCGTTGCTGCTGTCTACCGTCGGCTTTGGCGGGATTGTGTACGGCTTCAGCAGCGCGGGCGAAGGCCACGGCGGGTGGACCGGAGCGCAAGTGATAGCGCCTGTGGCGCTCGGTGCAGTCTCGCTCGGACTATTTATCTGGCGGCAATTGACGCTGAAGGAGCCGCTTCTCAATTTAAAGGTGTTTACCTATCATGTATTCCGGATGTCCACGCTCATTATGATGGTCGTGATGATGGCGATGTTTTCCGCGATGCTGCTGCTGCCGATGTTTCTGCAAAATTCGCTAGGCTACACCTCGTTTGAAGCAGGCCTCGTTATGCTGCCCGGGGGAATTATTATGGGGATTATGTCTCCGATTACGGGGCGGCTGTTCGACAAATTCGGGGCCAAGTGGCTGGCGGTTGTAGGCTTGACATTGATTGGCAATACGCTGTGGCAATTCGCTTATCTTAATTTATCGACCTCTTACAGCACAATCATGATTTTTAATACCCTGCTGATGCTAGGAATTTCCATGCTGATGATGCCGGTGATGACCAACGCGCTAAATGAGCTGCCTCCTGCCTTATACACCCACGGAACAGCGATTATCAGCACGCTTCAACAGGTGGCCGGCGCTATCGGGACGGCATTGCTCGTTACCATGATGACGAACAGCTCCAGGCGGTTTTTGGAGTCTGCCGAGGCGACGACGGATCAATCGATGCTGAAAATTTTGGCGCAGATGGCCGGCATGAAAAGCGCTTTCCTGCTTGCCTTCGGTCTGGTTACGATGGCTTGGCTCACTGCTTTTTTCCTGAAACGGGCTGTTCCTCCACAAGGGATGGAAGGAAAGCGAGCGTCTGCACACTAAACCGGCTTCTGTGAGCATGAACATTCAGACGGCCGGAGAGTCCGAAAAATGGCGGCTCTAACAGAGCTGGCACACCCTTGTGGTATTTTGCCGCACCGCGCGCTGGGAGCGGGCCCGTACGGGAACGGCAGCCTTAGCCCGTGGGGAGTCGCGCTTGAACTGCTTTGTGAGGCACCGCGTGCTGCTCCCGGCGCGGTGCTTTGCTGTGTGAAGGGGGGGATATGTCTTCCCTTGTAGAAGCCGTGCGGGCAGGCTTAACAAGCAAAGCTCCAATTTCGTTATCTTGCGCTTCTATTCGCTGAACCGGACAACTGGTGCCTGATCAGGTATAGTGTTACTAAACGGCAGTGAGCCGGGTTGTATAAGGTGCAGGGGATGCGGCAGCAGGAATCGGGTAACAGCAGAAACGCAGAAAGAAGCTAGCAGCAAAGGAGGGAGAGCTTGCAGGCCGTCAAAACGAAAAATTTCGACTACGGTCAGGAAGAGCTTCGTTATTTATGCAGTGCTGATGCGGTATTAGGAGCGGCTATAAAGCGGATGGGCAGGGTGGAGCGGACCGTTATTCCCGATTTGTTCACCGCACTGGTGTATGCTATGGTCGGCCAGCTTATTTCAGCCAAGGCTGTTCAGACCATTTGGGAACGTATGCAGTTGCGCTTCGGAGCTATAACCCCCGAACGGCTCGCCGGACAGTCCGCAGATGCTATTCAAGCGTGCGGGATAACAATGAACAAAGCGGCTTGTATTCATCACATCGCGCAGCTTACTGCCGAAGGCGCGTTTAATCTGGACGAGCTGCATGAGCTGCCGGATGAGGAAGTCATCGGGAGGCTGACGGCATTGCAGGGTGTCGGCCCATGGACAGCGGAGATGCTGCTGCTTCATGCTATGGAGCGGCCGGACATTGTCAGCTGGAGGGACATTGCGATTCGCCGCGGGATGATGAAGCTGTACCAGCTGCCTTCCCTGAATAAGGCGCAGTTTGAGCAGTACCGCCACCGTTATTCGCCATTCGGCTCTGTCGCTTCCATATACTTGTGGGAGATTTCCTTTGAGTAGGGAAGGAAGCGTGTGGAACATGGAACATTCGATAAAAGAACAGTTATTTGCGCTCGCGGAGGCAGAGTACCGCAGGTTTTCAGCGGCATTGATTCCGAACATGAACATTCATCACATGCTGGGGGTCCGGCTGCCGGAGCTGCGTAAATTGGCCAAACGGATCGCAAAGGGCGACTGGCGATCCTATCTGCAGCAGGCGGATGATGAGTTCTTCGAGGAAATTATGCTGCAGCGGCTGGATGGCATCAGACATGACGGCTACTATGTCAACATGGCGGTTGCGTGGGCCGTATCGATCTGCTTTGTGAAGCATCCTGGGGTAACGATGGCGTATTTGACTAGCTGCTCCCTGGACGATTTCACATACAATAAGGCGCTGCAAAAAATTACAGAGTCGCTTCGTGTGAGCCCGGAGACGAAAAAAACAATACGCGGCATGAAGCGATGAAGCTGTGTTCATTGTTTATAGCGTGATTTAATAGCACTGGCTGCTCGATACAGCCCATGAATATAAACGGGGTGATGTGCTGCTTGGTGCCACCGCGTTATTCGGCATCGTGAAAAATAATACCAAGACTGTACCGGGTCCCGGATGTGATTGTACCTACTCCGTGCCGGAGCGTCGTCCGGTAATAGCCGCGGCTCCCCGGTACGGCGCGATGCCGGGTCGGAAAGAGGAGTCCTTCCCCCTTATTCAGGCTAATGACATGTCCCCGGCTTTGGGCCCGAGGCCGCTGCTCTACAAGAAGGAATTCCCCGCCCGTATAATCTTCGCCTTGCTGATTCAGGGAAAATACCGCCTGAAACGGGAAAAAAACATCCCCATACAAATCCTGATGCAGGCAGTTATAGCCGCCTTTCTCATATTTCAAAATCAAAGGGGTCGGACGGTTCTGCCCGGAAGCATGACATTGATCAAGAAACTCCGGCAGCTGAGCGGGGTAACCGGCTGTATGGCCCAATTGCTCCAGCCAGCGGTTGGCTGCCCGGGCCAGATTCGGGTACAATCCCTCTCGCAGCAGCTGCAGCAAAGCCGGAAGCGGGGTGTTGTAATACTTGTACTCCCCGATTCCGAAGTTGTAACGGGCCATGGAAATCGAGCTTCGAAATGTTTCCTCGTCCTCATACGAAGCGATAAGCTCGGAGCATTCCGCTTCATGAAGCAGAGCAGGCAGCTTCGCATATCCGTGCTCGTCCAGCGACGCTTGCAAGGAATCCCAATCCATTCCCGCGATGCGGGCCGCTAAGCGCTCAGGCATGCTGCAGGCCTCCTTCGGCAAGCAAGCCGTTTTTCTCCAGCCGCAGCAGCAGATTTTTCATCTCCATGCCTCCCCGATAGCCGGTAAGCGCCCCATTCTTACCGATAACGCGGTGGCACGGCACGGTGATTAACAACGGGTTAGCGCCAATCGCAGCGCCGACCGCGCGGACTGCGGCCGGTCGTTGAATTTGCCGGGCGATGTCGGAATAAGATACGGTTTGCCCGTAAGGAATGCCGTCAAGCGCATCCCATACCGCCAGTTGAAACGCTGTCCCGTGCAAATCAGAAGCAACGGTAAAATGCTGGCGGCCGCCCTGCAAATATTCCAGCAATTCGGCGGCGTATGGCTGAAGCTGCACGTCGTCCCGGATCAGCGTCCTGCTCTTGAAGCGGGCTTGAGACCAAGCGGCCAATTCAGAACAGGGCGCATTCAGAGAACCGACAAAGCACAGGCCTGCGGGAGTAGCTGCCATGTGTAAGCGCCAGTCCTCGTATGTCAGCAGGCTCCAATAAATAGGCGAATGAATCGGATGGTTCATTTGAGTTTCCTCCAGTATTTGTGGAATTACTATGTTGCTGTGAGAACAGTCTTTCTTTTTCAAGGCTGCCTGGAGACTTGCAAATCTGTTTTGAACAGTAAGAACAGCAAAGCAATAAGAGGGCATCGGACCGGACGCCGATTTTTCCCAGGGAACAGAAGGCTTCCGGCACGAACAGTATAACCTCAAAATGGTGCCTTTGTACGCAATTCCGAATAGATGAGCAAGATATTGAAATTGTTTGAAAGGGATCGGCGATCAGAGAACTAGTGCTTAAAATCTCAAATACCTCAACGTTAACAGGTTAATCTTACCAAGCGATGTGATACACTGAAAGCACGAA
>NZ_JBBBNV010000035.1:0-35990 GCF_037137075.1 Paenibacillus sp. y28 | reverse complement strand
TTTAATATAACACATTCGCCTACTCGATTGCAAGTACTTTTTTTAATTTCTTTTTTCGAACCGAAGCTCGAAGCAGCACTTGCAGCTTTTGTCGATGTGTGCCGTTTTAGCGGCGAGAATTAATATACCATAGGCTGCAAACATAATGCAAGCTTTTTCTTTAAAAAAATAAAATAAGCTTCATTCTGACCAAATCGCCTTTCGTCAGAATGAAGCTTATCCTTTACTTTAAGAGTTAATCACTTCTTGAATAAATAGATTGCGCTCCATTGCCAAGTTGACAATGGTCCCTTGGACATTCACCATCGGCCGGGTCGGGTTGGAACGATCCGTAAATACAATCTCTCCGATTCGGCCATCGCTTAAACGAATAAGAATGCCGTTATGCAGCTGGGTCACTTTTGTAATAAACGTTTGAACGAATGCCGGATCAAGCTTTCCGAAGGACTCCTGGAACAGCTGATCCAGCACTAAGTATTTGGAGGTCTCCTTTTTGTAGAAACGCGGACTGGTCATCGCATGATATACGTCTGTAATCGCGATGATCTTCGCGTACGGATGGATTTTCTCCGTGGTCAGACCGAGAGGATACCCGCTTCCGTCCTCCCGCTCATGATGCTGCAGCGCAGAAAGCTTCACACCCTCGTTCAAAGAAGGTATGGGTTTAAGAATGTTATACCCTATCGTCGTATGCTTACGCATTTCTGTGCGCTCATCTACGGTCAATGCAGAGGGCTTGTACAGGATCGCTTCGTCCACCTTGGCATTGCCGATATCATGCAGCAGGCCGGCCAATGCTACAGGCGTCCAGTCCTTCTGAGGCAAGCCGTGCCATTTGGCCAGCGTAAACGATGTCAACGCAGTTAAAATCCCGGAATGGATCATATACTGGCTGACATTCAGATTTTTCGGAACAAAGGTAAGAATGTGGTATTGATCCGCCTGAGCCAGAAGCTTTTCCAATTGCGTGCGAATTTCGAGCACAGGCAGAGCTCCCCCTGCTGAAACGGTTCTAAACACATTGCTCATTAGCGCAAATAATTGATCGTATTCGCGATTAAAGCTGAGCCGCTCCTTGGTCTCTTCTTCTTTGGCCGCTTCTTCCAGCGTCTCTTTATCGTTTGGCTTCGGTTCCTTCGATTCAATCGAAACCGACGGGATTAAAAATGCTTGCAATATTTCTTTTTCCCGCTGGAATACCACTTTGCCCTTATAGAACAAAGTGCCTCCCAGCGGCGTAATCACATCTTCAATGAGTTTGTCGCCGGGATTCAATTGTATTACAGGTACCGTCGCCATTGTTCCCCCACCTTATCTGCCTAACTGTTTTATTCGGGTTTTATACTTCTTCGTCGCTTTCTTCCTCTTCAGCAGCCGATTCCTCGTTCTTTTGGATGCGGCTGAGTGTAGATACTTCATCATCATCACGAATGTTAATCAGCTTCACGCCCTGCGCGTAACGGCCCATCTCGGAAATTCCGTCCATGCTCGTCCGGATTAATGTCCCTAGAGCAGTAATGACCATTAAGTCTTCGTCATGCTTTACAACCTTCAGGCCTGCGACAGGACCGTTCTTCTCCGTCACATTGATGGTCTTAATGCCTTTTCCGCCGCGGGACTGGGTGCGGTACTCGCTCATCGGCGTGCGCTTGCCGTAGCCCTTGGAAGTAACGATCAGCACGTGATCATTCTCGTCTGCGACATCGGCATCGATGACCGCATCGTCATCAGCAATGCTGATGCCTTTGACCCCGGTTGCCGAACGTCCCATTGGACGAACATCCTGCTCCGGAAAACGGATCGAAATGCCCTGCTTGGTCCCCATAATAATCTCGCGGGAGCCGTCCGTCAGCTTCACCGCAATTAAATCGTCATCCTCACGTAAAGAAATCGCAATCAGACCGCCTTTGCGAATGTTGATATAGTCATCCAGCGGTGTTTTCTTCACGATCCCGTTACGGGTAGCGAAAAATAAATACTGATCCCCGTCGAAATTCTCGACCGGAATAACGGCATTAATCGTTTCACCTTGCTCGATTTGAATCAGATTGATAATCGGCGTACCACGGGCGGTACGGCTCAAATCCGGAATCTCATACGCCTTCAGCCGGTACACTTTCCCTTTGTTCGTAAAGAACATCAAATAATGATGAGAGTGTGTGACGAACAGGTGTTCCACGAAATCATTTTCCTTCGTATCCATCCCCATGACGCCGCGTCCGCCGCGGCGCTGGCTCCGGTACGTGGACACCGGAAGCCGCTTAATATAACCGGTGTGCGTTATCGTAATAATGACATCCTCACGCGGAATCAGGTCCTCGTCAATGATTTCCTCTTCCCCGATCGTAATTTCAGAACGGCGTTCATCTCCGAAGCGCTCTTTCACCTCATCCAGCTCTTCGCTGATAATAGCCAAAATACGCTGCTCATCAGCCAAAATCGCCTTATAATCCGCAATTCGGATCATCAGCTCATTGTATTCGTTCTCGATTTTCTCGCGTTCCAGGCCTGTTAGTCGCTGCAGACGCATATCCAAAATCGCCTGGGCCTGCTCCAGAGTCAGTCCAAAGCGCTCCATCAGGCCGTCACGGGCTTGCTCTGCGGTTTGGGAGGAACGAATCAAAGCGATGACCTCGTCCAGGTGATCCAGCGCGATGCGGAGTCCTTCCAGAATGTGCGCCCGGGCTTCCGCTTTCTTGAGATCATACTCTGTCCGGCGGCGGATGACTTCCTGCTGGTGCTTCAGGTAGTTGTAAAGCATGTCCCGCAGGTTCAGCACCTTCGGCTCGTTGTTCACGAGAGCCAGCATAATAATCCCGAAATTGGACTGCATGGCTGTATGCTTATACAAGTTATTCAGCACCACGGAGGGCGTCACATCACGGCGCAGCTCAATCACAACCCGCATGCCGTTACGATCCGACTCATCCCGCAGATCGGTAATACCTTCAATCACTTTATCGCGAACCAGCTCGGCGATTTTCTCAACCAGCTTGGCCTTGTTTACTTTGTAAGGCAGCTCATGGACAATGATCCGCGCCTTGTTGTTATTCTCTTCAATGATTGCACGGGCCCGCATGGTTACGGTTCCGCGGCCGGTGGTATAAGCGGACTTGATGCCTTCGCGGCCCATCAGGAGCGCTCCTGTCGGAAAATCAGGGCCCTTGATGACCTGCATCAGCTCTATCGAGGTTACATCCGGATTCTCGATCATCATTTGGACTCCGTCAATGACCTCGTTCAGGTTATGCGGAGGGATACTGGTGGCCATACCGACAGCAATCCCGTAGGATCCGTTCACGAGCAGGTTCGGATAGCGAGCGGGAAGAACCTCAGGCTCAATCTCCTCCCCGTCGTAGTTAGGGCGGAAATTAATCGTTTCTTTGTTGATATCCCGCAGCAGCTCCATCGAGATTTTGGACAGGCGCGCTTCGGTATAACGCATCGCGGCCGCCATATCCCCGTCAATGGAGCCGAAGTTGCCGTGGCCGTCGACAAGCATATAACGGTGATTGAAATCCTGCGCCATGCCGACCATCGTCTCGTACACAGCGGAATCGCCGTGCGGATGGTATTTACCGATGACCTCGCCGACGATTCTCGCTGATTTCTTATACGGTTTATCCGGCGACATGCCGAGCTCCGACATCGCATACAAAATGCGGCGGTGCACCGGCTTCAAGCCGTCCCGCACGTCTGGCAGCGCCCGGCTGACGATAATACTCATTGCATAGTCCAAAAAGGACGTGCGCATTTCTGTGCCGATATCAATTTCCTTGATTTGCGAACGTACTTCATCAGCCATTGACTACATCTCCTAAATATCCAAGTTTTTGACGTATCTGGCGTGTTGTTGGATAAAATCCCGCCGAGGCTCGACATTATCGCCCATCAGCGTATCGAAGATGGCGTCAGCCACCATCGCATCCTCTACTGTGACCTGCAGCAGCGTGCGGCTTTCCGGGTCCATGGTGGTCTCCCACAGCTGCCCGGCATTCATCTCGCCAAGCCCTTTATACCGCTGCACATTGATCTTGGCGCCTTCCCCAAACTCCTGGATGATCTCATCCCGCTGCTTCTCGTTATAGGCATAGCGGACGGTCTTGTTCCGCTCGACTTTAAATAGCGGCGGCTGGGCAATATACACATACCCGGTTTCAATAATTTTGCGCATGTATCTGAAAAAGAACGTCAGCAGCAGCGTCCGGATATGGGCGCCGTCTACGTCTGCATCGGTCATAATTACAATTTTGTGGTAACGTGCCTTCGCAATGTCAAAGTCGTCGCCGATGCCGGTGCCCAGCGCTGTAATAATGGCACGGATCTCGGCATTGGACAAAATTTTGTCCAGACGCGATTTCTCGACGTTCAAAATTTTACCCCGCAGAGGCAAAATAGCTTGGAAGTGGCGGTCACGGCCTTGCTTGGCCGAACCACCCGCCGAGTCACCTTCAACGATGAAAATCTCACTGATAGACGCATCGCGAGAGGAGCAGTCCGCCAGCTTGCCCGGCAAGGAGCTTACTTCCAGCGCGCTCTTGCGGCGCGTGAGCTCGCGCGCTTTACGGGCGGCTTCCCTTGCCCGGGCAGCTTGGAGCGATTTGTCGACAACCTTACGGGACACCGCCGGATTCTCCTCAAAGAACTCCTGCAGCTTCTCTGCAAATAGCGACTCCACGATACCGCGGACCTCGCTGTTTCCGAGCTTCGTCTTGGTCTGCCCTTCAAACTGCGGCTCCGGAATTTTGACCGAAATAATCGCGGCCAGGCCCTCGCGTACATCGTCCCCGGTCAGGTTGGAATCACTGTCCTTGATCGCGTTGATCTTCCGGGCATATTCGTTCAAAATACGCGTGAGCGCGCTCTTGAAGCCGGACTCATGCGTTCCGCCTTCATGCGTGTTGATATTATTGGCGAAGGAATAGATGTTCTCCGTATAGCTGTCATTGTACTGAAGGGCAATCTCCACCTGAATGTGATCCCTTTTGCCCTCAATGTAAATCGGCTCATGGAGTACTTCCCGGGTGCGGTTCAAATATTGCACATACGAAATTACGCCGCCTTCATACATGAACGATTGTGATTGTCCGGTCCGCTCATCGGTCAGCGTAATCTCGATGCCCTTGTTCAGGAACGCCAGCTCCCGGATACGGCCCTGCAGCACCTCGTATTCATACTCCGTCGTCTCGGTGAAAATCTCCGCATCCGGCTTAAACGTAACCGTCGTCCCGGTTTCGTCGGTTTCGCCGATGACTCTCAAGTCATACTGCGGCACGCCACGTTGGAATTCCTGCTCGTGAATTTGGCCTTCACGCTTCACTTGCACCAATACCCGTTCAGACAGTGCGTTTACGACGGAAACACCGACACCATGCAGACCGCCCGATACCTTGTATCCTTCTCCGCCGAATTTCCCGCCTGCGTGCAAAATGGTCAGCACCACTTCCAGCGTAGATCGCTTCAGCTTCGGATGCTCGCCAACCGGAATCCCCCGGCCGTTGTCCACCACGGTAATGCTGTTGTCCTGATGCACGATTACATCGATACGCGAGCAAAAGCCGGCAAGGGCCTCGTCAATACTGTTATCGACGACCTCCCACACCAAGTGATGCAGCCCTTTGCCGCTGGTCGAACCTATATACATCCCTGGGCGCTTGCGCACCGCTTCTAAGCCTTCAAGCACCTGAATCTGACTCTCGTCGTAAGTATGCTGATTGACTGACATGCTCTTCCACCCACTTTACGGAATTGACAAACAACTGCCCGGGCTAATGAACGATGAGCTGATTCGCCCGTTTTTTCAATGTGGTTGACGATATTGGAGAATAGTACACTTTACTTTTGGTCACAACGAGCGACTTGCTTTCTTCCTCACCGATAATCTCAATCCGTTTATCCTTTTTGGCGTACTGGACAAATTGCTTGGAAATTTTCGATGATTTCTCGATGCTTAAATCAAAAATCGCGACAAGCTCCATCGCACGAATAATTTTTTCCCCGCCTAAATGAATGAACATAGCCGGCCCGTCCCCCTTAAAGCGTGGTCACTTTCTCAATCGTTCCCCCGAACACATGAAACACGGTCGCTTCGTCAAGCTGCTGATGCCTGACTCCTTCTAAGCCGGTTGTGGTAATGAAGGTCTGGACCTTATTTTGAAACGTTGCGATAAGCTGGGTCTGCCGGGATTGGTCCAGCTCCGATAACACGTCATCCAACAGCAAAAGCGGATATTCGCCGATTTCCTGATGAATCAGCTCAATCTCCGCCAGCTTGACCGACAAGGCCGTTGTCCGCTGCTGACCCTGTGATCCGTACGTCTGAACATCTTTTCCGTTAATCGCAAACAACACGTCGTCCCGGTGCGGCCCGGCAAGCGTCTGCCCGCGCCGGATTTCCTGTTCTCTCATCTGTGATAACTTTATCATAAATTGGTTAAATAAAACAGATTGTTCCCCGTTTTCGTCAAATTCGAACGAAGGCTTATAGGCCAAACGGAGCTGCTCGGCCCCGTTTGTGATGCCGCTGTGGATATGCTCCGCCCACGTTTGCAGCTTTTTTATAAAGCTTTGACGTTTTTGCATGATTTTAGTACCAAACTGTGCCAATTGTTCATCCCATACATCCAGCATGGCAGCAATTCCGGCTGCCGTCGCCCCCGGCTGCTTGAGTAAATTGTTACGCTGCTGGAGCGCCCGCTGGTACTGGGACAAATCATACAGGTAACCCGGATATACCTGACCGATCTCCATATCCAGGAACCGGCGCCGCACGCCGGGCGCTCCTTTGACCAAATCCAAATCCTCCGGCGCAAACATTACCACGTTCAGCGATCCGATAAAGCCGCTTAATTTCCGCTGCTCCAGTCCATTGACCTTCGCCTTTTTCCCTTTGTGGGTCAGCAGCAAATCGAGCTTGCAGGGCCCGTATTTCTTATCCACAACCGCATGCAGCTGCGCGGCTTCCTGATTCCACTGGATTAGTTCCTTCTCCTGGGAAGTACGGTGCGACTTGGTTAAAGCCATCACAAAAATGGCTTCCAGCAAATTGGTCTTCCCCTGCGCATTCGGTCCGACCAGTAAGTTGACATACCGCTCCGTCTCCAGGTGATACGAGTCGTAGTTGCGGTAATGACTGAGGCTCAGCTGTTGTAAAAACAAAGACAGCCCCCCCGCTTAACCAATCTCGAACGTGTCAAAGCCGTCTATCCAAATCTTGTCGCCCCGGTACAGCTTGCGTCCCCGCCGCTGCTCAGGCTCGCCGTTGACGGTGATGCGCGTTTCTTCAAGAAACGGCTTGGCCTGACCGCCTGTGCTGATGCAATCGGACAGCTTCAAGAATTGTCCGAGGGTAATGTATTCATCACGAATTTGAATGGTTGTCATAAGAATCACGTTCCTTCTCAGCCTGTCGTCCGGTACGGCAAAATCAGCTGCAGCAATCCCGAGTAATCCACAGGCTTAATGATGATTGGCTGCATCGCGCCTGTGAACCCAATATGAATTCGTTCGCTGTCCATCGCTTTCAGTGCGTCGAGCATGTATTTCGAGTTGAACGAAATTTTGAGGAGCTGGCCTTCCAGTTTATCCGTTGGGATCGTTTCCGTCAATTTCCCGAGCTCTGTTGAGCTTGACGAAATCTCCAGCGTTTTATCTTCGTTCATAATCATTTTAACGATATTCGTTTTGTCTTCCCGCGACAGCAGGTACGCCCGGTCGATCGCATCGGCAAGCGCCTTGGTCTCTACAACGATCTCGGTTTGGAAGCTCGCTGGAATCAGCTTGCTTGT
The DNA here is from genome assembly GCF_037137075.1 of Paenibacillus sp. y28. Lineage (NCBI taxonomy): Bacteria > Bacillati > Bacillota > Bacilli > Caryophanales > Paenibacillaceae > Paenibacillus > Paenibacillus sp. y28. The sequence goes on along the minus strand of NZ_JBBBNV010000035.1, from coordinate 28,203 downwards.
GTCCGGATAAGCACCGTCTAGAATACGGGAGTAAAACAGGATATGGCCGATCTTGGCCAAAATCTGATTCTCTTCCACGACGATTTCAATCAAGGTGTTCTGATCGGGCAGCAGCTTGCTTAACTCATTCAGAGTCCGTCCGGAAATAACGATGTTGTGGAATTGCGGACGAGGATCGAGCTCGATGTTAGCCTCGCGAGTTGCCAAACGGTGCCGGTCACAGCCGGTAAATTTCAATCCGTTCTGCGTTAAGCTCCATAACACACCGGTCAAAATCGGCGTACTCTCGTTTGTAGATACCGCAAATGATGTTTGACGAATCATTATTTTAAGCAAATCGCTGTAAATGCGAATCATCTGGTTTTCATCCAGTTCCGGCAGCAGCGGATATTCTTCCGGGTCCATCCCCATAATTTGAATTTCAGAGGAGCCTGAACGAATCGTCGTTTGATGATTTTCTTTAAGCTCGATTTCAACTTCGTCAGAAGGAAGCTTCTTTACAATTTCAGAAAAAAATCGGGCCGGCAGCACGATGCTTCCTGGACGAATCACCTCGACGACACTTTGTCCATCTTTTTCCGGCTCCAAAAAGCTTTGAATGGATATATCCGTATCGCTTCCGGTCAAAATCAGGCCATGCGAGCCTGCATCCAGTTTAATTCCGCTTAAAATCGGAATCGTCGTTTTGCTGGTTACGGCTTTGAGCGCATGCTGAATGGATTCATTTAACTGGGATTTGGAAATACGTATGTTCATGATTTCACTCCTGGATATTCGGAATAGTGCTGACTTGTCCCGATCTTCTTCTGTTTATAAAAAAATAAGATCGTAGTAGTAGGGCGCCTGAATATGTGGATAACCGCTATGGGCACTGAAAAAGCAAGCCTATCCACATGTGTATAAGTTGTGCATAGGCTGGGACGTTTTATTGTGAAAAGTTATTCACAGCTTCAATTTTTCTTTGATGTTATTGATGACCTGGTACAGCTCCTGATCCTTCTGGAGCGTTTGCGATATTTTCTCATGGGCGTGAATGACCGTTGTATGGTCCCGACCGCCGAACGCCTCGCCGATTTTGGGCAAGGAATGGTCCGTCAGCTCTCTGGACAAGTACATGGCCACCTGCCGCGGGAAGGCAACGGCCTTTGTGCGTTTGCGTGCTTTGAAATCTTCGATTTTCAGGCCGTAATATTCTCCGACCTTGGCCTGGATATCGTGAATTGTAATCGCTTTGGGCCGCCCCGATGGAATAATATCCTTGAGCGCTTCGGCCGCCAGGTGTGTCGTCACATCCTGATTGGTTAAGGAAGAATACGCAACAACACGAATGAGCGCTCCTTCCAGCTCGCGGATGTTGGAATCAATTTGATTTGCAATGTAGCCCATCGCTTCGTTGGGAATGTCCAGGTTCTCGGCCTTGGCTTTTTTGCGCAAAATCGCGATCCGCGTCTCCAGGTCCGGCGGCTGGATGTCAGTGATGAGCCCCCATTCGAACCGGGAGCGCAGGCGTTCCTCAAGCGTCGGAATTTCTTTGGGCGGACGATCGCTGGAAATAATTATTTGCTTTTGTTCCTCGTGCAGGGCATTGAACGTATGGAAAAACTCTTCCTGGGTTTGCTCTTTGCCAGCCAAAAACTGAATATCGTCGATCAGCAGCACATCGATATTGCGGTATTTGTTCCGGAACGATTCCCCGCGGTTGACCATGATGGCATTAATGAATTCATTCGTAAATTTCTCGGACGAGATGTACATTACACGCGCCCTGGGGTTATGCTCCAGCACATAATGCCCGATCGCATGCATCAAGTGCGTTTTGCCGAGTCCGACGCCTCCATACAAAAAAAGCGGATTGTATGCTTTGGCGGGAGCTTCGGCTACAGCCAGTGAGGCCGCATGGGCAAACCGGTTGCCGCTGCCGATGACGAACGTCTCGAAGGTATATTTCGGATTCATCATATTCGAGGAGAAATGCTCATCATGGGCCGGCTGCTGCTCCGAAACAGCCTGCACCGGCACCACCGGCTTCACAGCAATATTTAACGATTCTTCCAAAACGAACTGAACTTCCACCTGCCGGCCTGTATATTCGAGCACAGCGCTGCTAATCATTTTAGAATAGCGGTTCTCCAGCCACTCCTTGGTGAAGTTATTCGGTGTACAGATGACAAGCGATGATTCATTAAAAACAGCGGCTTTTGTTGATTTGAGCCATGTATCAAAACTTGGCTTACTGACTTTCGTTTGAATGATAGATAGCACTTGCTGCCAAAGTTCCTGAACATGGCTTTCCACAAACGTTCACTCCTTAATTAGCATACCCAAACACGGGCAAGGCGCCGGGAAGTTGTCGGGTTTTCGGAAGGATGTCGAATAATATCCACAATATGAAGGAATATAAATTCCTTTTTATGCATAGGCGAGGGGAATTGTTCACAATGTTATCCACAGGTTGTGAATAAACATGAGGGTTTTTAATAATATCCACAAGAGAAAACAACACTATGATATCAGAGATCCCCTTGTTTTTCAATGAAAGTGACGAGATTGTGCACAATTTCAAGCTCTTGTGTATAACGTTAATCCACAGTACTACATATTGTTTATAAATTGTTTAAAAATCGACAGCGTTCGAATGTTTCGGGCAAAATCATCCACATGTGGACAATGAACATTGCGGGATATATGAGCTGCTTCAATATTCATTGACTTTTTTCCATAGGCATGGTTTAATTAGAGCTAGTGTTTTTAAATTCGAACGTAATTCCTTGAGGGGGTGTCATAGATGAAACCGACATTCAATCCGAACACTAGAAAACGGAAAAAAGTTCACGGCTTCCGCCAACGGATGAGCACGAAAAACGGCCGTAAAGTGCTGCGGGCTCGTCGTCTTAAAGGCAGAAAAGTACTGAGCGCTTAATTTTTAAGACCACGCCTGCGTGGTCTTTTTTTCTATATTCAAGTTGAAAATGGACTGATTTTTGCCAGAAGCAATGTTTTATTTCGCCGTTTGTGTGCAACAATGGGTAATGTTAATGATGAAATGATGGGGAATGCCGCCATGCAAAAGCGTTTGCGATTAGCCAGAAGAGAAGATTTCAATAAGGTATACCGGTTCGGAAAATCGATGGCCAACCACCAGTTTGTGCTGTATCAAAAAACGCAGCCGGCCGTGAGCCAGTTCCGGATGGGGATATCGGTCAGCAAAAAAGTCGGCAACGCCGTTGTGCGCAACCGTATCCGGCGGGTTGTGAAGGAAATCGTACGGCTGCGGGCGGAGGAGATCGCGCCCCGGGTCGATTTTGTTCTCATCGCCCGAAAACCGGTAGCGACCATGGGGTATGCCGAGATTGAAAAAAGCCTGCTTCATTTGCTCCGTAAATCCGGGATGCTGGTAAAGCATAAAAATCGGTAACGGGGTTGGTTTTAGTTTCTTCTTGTCCAATAATATGGTATAGTTTTAAACTGAATAACACGTAATGTGTATGAGTTAATGGCAACCTTTTCACATGTGAATAAAATTGCCATTGTTCTCGGATTTTGTGGTCAACTGCCTAGGAGGAACCATTTTGAAACGTCGTGTACTTATTGCACTATTATTTGTCGCTGTTGTCGCTGTCCTGTCCGGTTGCGGCGCGATGGACCCGGCGTCAAATCCAATCGATCCGACGAACAGCTGGATTGATCGTTATTTTGTAAACCCGATGTCGTTTCTGCTGGATTGGTTTGCAGTGCAGTTCGGGAATTCGTACGGCCTCTCGCTTGCTGCCGTAACGCTTTTGGTCCGTCTTGTTATTTTGCCGCTGACACTCAAGCAGTATAAGAGCTCCAAAGCGATGCAGAGTCTGCAGCCGGAGCTGAAGAAGCTCAAGGATAAATATAAGGATGACCCGAAAAAGCAGCAGGAAGAAACCATGAAGCTGTTTCAGCAAAACAATGTGAATCCGATGGCGGGCTGTTTCCCGGTGCTTGTTCAGATGCCGGTGCTGATTGCGCTTTATAATGCGATTATGCGCAACCCGAATATTCGTGAGCATTCATTTTTGTGGCTGGAGCTCGGCAAAGCGGATCCGTTTTTCATTTTGCCGATCCTGGCGGCTATCACCACATTCCTGCAGCAAAAAATGATGTCCTCGCAAATGAACGCGCAGATGCAAATGATGCTGTTTATTTTCCCGGTGCTGATTTTTGTCATGTCGCTTCAATTTGCATCGGCATTATCGCTCTATTGGGTATACGGAAACTTGTTTACGATTATTCAAAGCTACTTTATTTATGTCCGCCCTCAAAGCAAGGAAAAACTCGAAATTGCAGCTCCTGCGCCAAAGAAAAAGAAATAATACGGCCGGTTACGCTTCAATATGGATGTTCGACCTCAAAGTAAGGGAGAGCAGAGTCGATGAAAAAAATCGTAGCTGCGGGAAAAACAGTGGAAGATGCGATCCAGGCGGGACTGAATCAACTGCAGACAGTTCGCGAACGGGTCCATATTCAGGTGCTGGAGCAGCCCTCGAAGGGCTTGTTCGGTCTATTCGGCGTCAAGGATGCCAGGGTCGAATTGGAGCTTTTGCCGGATGCGCTGGAAGAAGCGGTTCAATTTTTGCAGGATGTATTTGAAGCTATGAATCTCGAGGTTACGATTGAACAAACGAAGGATTCGGAAGGAACCTTGTTTCAGCTGAGCGGGCCGGAGATGGGAATCGTCATTGGCCGCAGGGGACAGACTTTGGATTCCTTGCAGTACTTGACGAACATTGTGGCCAACCGGTATTCTGATAAATTTGTCCGGATTGGTCTTGATGCGGAGCAGTTCCGAAGTCGCCGCAAGCAGACCTTGGAGGAGCTGTCGGAACGGCTTGCCCGGCGGGTGATCAAGACCCGGAAGGAAGTTGTGCTGGAGCCGATGTCCTCCCAAGAACGTAAAATTATTCATTCCGCGCTTCAGAATCATGGACAAGTGAAAACATACAGCAAGGGCGAGGAACCGAACCGCAGAGTCGTAATCGCTGTAAAATAAACCGATAAGGCAATGACTTCACCAAGCTTGACCGAGTCATTGCTTTTTTTGCTAAAATCAGAACATTCATGCGAAGCAGAATTAAACGAAACGGCACTCTTCCGAACTGGAAAGAGGGGGCCGTTTCGTCTGGTGTTCACGGGAAAATAGCCTGGTGTTGGATAAACTAAGACAACGGGCGGTAATTCAAGCAGGCTTGGAGTGTATGCAGGTGATAATGACAACAACAGATACAATTACAGCGATCGCGACCCCCGTCGGGGAGGGCGGGATTGCAGTCATCCGGCTTAGTGGCCCGGAGGCGATTCAGACGGCCGACCTTGTGTTTGGAACAAAAAGAGGGAAGCTTGTTTCGGCAGCGACACATACCGTGCATTATGGTCATATCGTAAACCCCCGGACCGGAGAAACCTTGGACGAGGTACTGGTGACGATTATGCGGGGACCGCGATCTTTTACGAGGGAAGACGTAGTGGAGATAAGCTGTCATGGCGGGATTATTTCCGTCAAACGGGTGCTTGATTTGCTGCTTGAGCAGGGGATTCGGCTGGCCGAGCCGGGAGAGTTCACCAAACGGGCGTTCTTGAATGGAAGAATTGACCTGTCGCAGGCGGAAGCTGTTATCGACACGATTCGAGCCAAGTCGGATCGGGCGCACAAGCTTGCGATGAAGCAGGTGGAAGGCGGCCTTTCCAAACAAATCGAGGCGCTGCAGCAAAAGCTGATTGAGCTGATGGCGCATATTGAGGTCAACATTGATTATCCGGAGCACGATGTGGAGGAAATGACGTATGCATTTATCCGCCGCGAGTGTGAGGAAACGATGGTCGGCATTACAGAGCTGCTGCGTACCGCCAATCAGGGGAAGGTTCTTCGTGAAGGCATTACGACGGCGATTATCGGTAAGCCCAATGTAGGCAAATCGTCGCTGTTAAATGCGTTGGCCCGGGAAAATAAAGCGATCGTTACGGATATCGCCGGAACGACTCGAGATGTAATTGAAGAATTCGTCAGCATAAACGGCATTCCGCTTCGGCTGCTGGATACGGCGGGCATGAGGGAAACGACGGATGTGGTAGAGAAAATCGGCGTTGAACGTTCGAGGGATGCGCTTGCGCAGGCAGATTTGCTTTTGCTTGTGCTCAATAACAATGAACCGACCCAGCCGGACGAATATGAACTGATGGAGCACGTGAAGGATCGGCAAACGATCGTGATTGTAAATAAAATGGATTTGCCTTCGAAATTCGATATGCAGGCGCTTCATTCGACATTTTCCGAGGATCGGGTTGTAAAGATGTCGGTCATTGAGGGGGAAGGGCTGCAGGAGCTGGAACGGGCGATTACGGACTTGTTCTTTGAAGGAAATCTGGAGGGGCAGGATTTGACGTATGTCAGTAATGCCCGGCATATTCATCTGCTCAAGCAAGGGCTTGCTTCGCTGGCGGAAGCCGTTCAGGCGGTAGAAGAGCTGATTCCGATTGATATGATTCAAATTGATGTGCGGAACGCGTGGGAGAGTCTGGGCGAAATTATCGGCAATGCCGCGCCGGATGCGTTGATTGATCAAATCTTTTCACAATTTTGCTTAGGTAAATAAGGAGGGAATTCAGATGGCTTATGATGCAGGCCGTTATGATGTGATTGTCATTGGGGCCGGCCATGCCGGCTGTGAAGCAGCGCTGGCTGCAGCACGAATGGGCTGCGAGACGCTTCTGCTGACCATTAATTTGGACATGGTAGCGTTCATGCCCTGCAACCCGTCGGTGGGCGGACCAGCGAAAGGGCATGTCGTTCGTGAAATTGATGCGCTTGGCGGTGAAATGGGGCGTAATATTGATAAAACCTACATCCAAATGCGGATGCTGAATACCGGGAAGGGTCCCGCGGTTCATGCGCTTCGGGCTCAAGCCGACAAGGTACTGTATCAAAATGAAATGAAAGCGACCATTGAAAAACAGCCGAAGCTGACCTTGCGGCAGGGAATGGTTGAAGAGCTGATGATTGAGGATGGGGTCTGCAAAGGTGTTGTCACCAAAACAGGCGCAACGTACCGGAGTACCACCGTTGTCCTTACAACCGGGACGTACCTTCGCGGGAAAATTATTATGGGTGAGCTGATGTATGAGAGCGGACCGAACAATCAGCAGCCGTCGGTGGCGCTGTCCCACAGCTTACGGAATGCGGGACTGGATCTTGTCCGGTTCAAAACCGGGACTCCGCCGCGTGTGCACAAGGATACGATTGATTTTGATAAAACGGAAATTCAACCTGGCGATGAGCAGCCGAAATTCTTTTCTTTTGACACGACAGCAAGTGACATTGAACAAATTCCGTGCTGGCTCACATACACCTCGGGCGAAACGCATGAGATTATTAATGCCAATCTGCACCGGGCTCCGATGTTTTCCGGTCTAATTGAAGGTACGGGGCCACGTTACTGCCCTTCGATAGAGGATAAAATTGTTCGATTCAGCGACAAGCCGAAGCATCAGATTTTCCTTGAGCCGGAAGGCCGCAACACTTCGGAATATTATGTCCAAGGCTTATCCACGAGTATGCCGGAGGATGTGCAGCTGCAAATTTTGCGCTCGATTCCAGGCTTGGAACGGGTGGAGATGATGAGAACGGGCTACGCCATTGAATACGATGCCGTGGTGCCGACGCAGCTGTGGCCTTCGCTTGAAACCAAGGTGGTCCAAAATTTGTTTACCGCAGGACAAATTAACGGTACGTCAGGCTATGAGGAAGCGGCCGGTCAAGGGATTATGGCAGGCATTAACGCAGCCCGCAAGGTGCAGGGACGTGAGGCGGTCATTATCGATCGTTCCCAAGGGTATATCGGCGTGCTTATCGATGATTTGGTTACAAAAGGGACTCTGGAGCCTTACCGGTTGTTGACCTCGCGCGCCGAGTACCGGCTGCTGCTGCGTCATGATAATGCCGATATGCGCTTAACTCCGCTGGGGTATGAAATTGGCCTGCTTACACAGGAGCGCTACGACCGCTTTCTGCATAAAAAACAAATGGTAGAACAGGAGCTGGAGCGCCTGAAAACGACCAAGGTGAAGCCAGCCGAAGACGTTCAGGCCGTGCTTGCCGAGGTAGGCTCCGTTCTGCTGAACAATACGGTCGATGTCTTGTCTCTGCTGCGCCGTCCGGAAGTGCTGTACTCTCATATTGAACGAATCTCCCCGTCTCCGCTGGAATTAACGGATGAGATGAAGGAGCAGGTTGAAATTCAAGTCAAGTATGCCGGCTATATCGAGAAGCAGCTCATTCATGTCGAGCGACTTAGCAAAATGGAGAAAAAACGGATTCCTGAGGATATCGATTATATGCAGGTCCATGGCATAGCAACGGAAGCAAAGCAGAAGCTGAGCAAAATTCGTCCGGTTTCGATTGGCCAGGCATCCCGTATTTCCGGGGTAACTCCAGCGGACATATCTATTCTGTTAGTATATTTGGAACATTATAATCGCGTTGTGGCGAGCAGGAGTTCATAAATGATTGATTCAATTCAGCAGCAGTTTGTTTCGTTACTGGCCGAAAAAGGGATTGATTTGACCGCCGGACAGTTAGAGCAGTTCGAAGTGTATTACCGTACGTTGGTCGAATGGAACGAAAAAATGAATTTAACGGCTATTACGGAGAGAGAACAGGTCTATATGAAGCATTTTTACGACTCGCTCTCCCTAAGCTTCTTTGTTCCGATTTCTGCTGTTACTCGTATTGCGGATATTGGGTCTGGGGCAGGCTTTCCGAGCCTGCCGCTCAAAATCGCTTTTCCTCATTTGCAGGTGACGATTGTCGATTCGCTTAATAAAAGAATTCAATTTCTTACTCATCTTGCAGCCGAGCTTGGACTGCAGCAGGTGGAGTGTATTCATGGACGCGCGGAGGAAATTGCCCGTAAGGATGGATTGCGGGACAGCTTCGATCTGGTTACAGCAAGAGCGGTAGCACGGTTGAGCGTGCTCAATGAATTTTGCTTGCCTTTTGTAAAGCCTAGGGGCAGCTTTGTTGCAATGAAAGGCTCTGAAATTGAGGAAGAGCTGTCTGAGGCAGCGAATAGCTTGAAGGAGCTAAAAGGTGCGGTTCAAAATACGGTATCGTTTGAGCTGCCTTCGGACCAGTCCAAGCGGCATTTAATCTTTATTCAAAAGCAGGCGGCCACGCCAAAGAAATACCCTCGTAAGCCTGGAACACCATTGAAGTCCCCATTGTAATGCGTTCCACGTGAAACAGAATTTACCTTTTCTTAATCAAGTGCGGATAACCATTCCGATGGCACAATAGGGAGGATTCCGCCTGCTTTTCGCTTGCATACAACGAAGCCCTATACGTACTGTGTTTATGCGGATGCTCCGGCTCGAAATCTGGAAGCAGATGCCGGCTTAACACCGCACTCCGGTTGTAGGCTGTCTTTTTACAAAACTTCTAAAAGGATTCATGAACTATACATGCAGCAAATGAAAGGTGCTTTCGTTTATTAACAAAGCGTAGTTAAACGTGTATTTGTTTATAACGGAAGCGCTCTTTTCCTATTATTTCGGAAAAATGACGCAAAGAAAACACATATGTTTTTTGTTGGAAATGCAGGATAATGGCATGCTGATGGAGAATTTTTAATAGCATCTTATTTTTGGGTGGGAGAGTAAGGTGGGGGAACAACAATGAAAGATCAAATATCGCGAATATTTGGATTCACAGAACGAACACCTGTTGACGAAGTCAAAAATATTGCAGTCCATGATATTGTTCCTAGCCCGTATCAACCAAGAACCGTTTTTGATGATGACCGTATAGATGAACTGTGTCAAACGATTAAAACTCATGGAATTATTCAACCGATCGTTGTCCGCATACGAAATGGCAAGACGGAGCTTATTGCCGGGGAACGCCGGCTGAGGGCTGTTAGAAAGCTGGGCTTGGAAACGATTCCTGCAATTATTCGTGATTTCAACGATTCACAAGCCGCATCGATCGCGCTTATCGAGAATTTGCAGCGAGAAGGCTTGACCTCGATTGAGGAGGCAGCCGCTTATCAGCAGTTAATCGAGATGCATGATTTGACACAGGAAAGCCTTGCACAGCGGCTGGGAAAAAGTCAATCCACGATTGCCAATAAGCTTAGGCTCCTGCAATTATGCGAGCCTGTTAAGCAGGCGCTGCTGGAGCGTCAAATTTCCGAGCGTCATGCCCGGGCTTTGCTTTCATTGGAATCGGAAGAGTTACAGACCAAGGTGCTTGAAGAAATTGTAACGAAAGAGCTCAATGTGAAGCAAACGGAGGTCCGTGTCAATTTCTACAAGGAAGCGGCGAAAATAAAAAAATCGAAACGGGTTTCCTACTCCAAGGATGTGCGGCTTGCTTTGAATACGATTCGCCAATCGGTGGATATGGTCAAAACATCGGGATTAAACATCAAGACAACAGAAAACGATTTGGACGACCGGTATGAAATCGTCATTCAAATACCAAAACGTTCGTAATGAAAGCTGAGTATAAAGGTGTGCAGTTTTTTTCTGATTCGGCGTATAGATGGACTCACGGTTTTTTCAAGAAAGGACAATTCGTTTATTTGGCAGCGATTGTCCAGCCTGACCAGACAGTCCGTAAAACGAAAAAGAAGATAACACACTTTAACAGGCGTGTAAAACGTGTTGAGCTGGCTTTTTATTCATGGATTTGAGGTGAATGGGTTGTCGAAGATTATTGCAGTAACAAACCAGAAGGGTGGCGTTGGTAAAACAACGACATCGGTTAACCTGGGGGCCTCGCTGGCTATGCTGGGTAAGAAGGTGCTTCTGGTGGACATTGATCCGCAGGGGAATACAACAAGCGGAATCGGAATTAATAAAGCGGATGTAACCTATTGTATTTACGATGTTATTATTAACGATATTCATCCTAAAGAAGCGATTATGGATACGATGCTTCCGAACCTGAAAATTATTCCTGCGACGATCCAGCTTGCAGGAGCGGAGATTGAGCTAGTTCCGACTATCTCCAGAGAGGTTCGGCTGAAGAAATCACTGCAGCTTGTGAAGCATATGTTTGATTACATCTTAATTGATTGTCCGCCTTCACTCGGTATTTTGACGATTAATTCTTTGACAGCCTCAGATTCGGTTATTATTCCCATTCAGTGTGAGTATTATGCGCTGGAGGGGCTAAGCCAGCTATTGAACACGGTACGGTTAGTGCAAAAGCATTTGAATACCAGCCTGCAAATTGAGGGGGTATTGTTGACAATGTTTGATGCGCGGACTAACCTGGGGATCCAGGTAATTGAAGAGGTTAAGAAATATTTTCAGCAAAAGGTTTATCAAACCGTCATTCCACGCAATGTGAGACTTAGCGAAGCCCCAAGTCACGGTCAATCCATAGTCACTTATGATCCGAAATCAAAAGGCGCGGAAGTTTATATGGAACTTGCGAAGGAAGTGATTTTATATGAGTAAGCGTCTAGGCAGAGGTCTTGATGCGCTAATTCCTTCTTTGAATATTAGTGAAGATGATAAAGTTATCGAGATTCCTTTGGCGCAGCTGAGAGCGAATCCGTATCAGCCCCGGAAAACCTTCAACGAGGAGAGCATTAATGAACTGGCTGCGTCCATTAAAGAGCATGGCGTCATTCAGCCGATTATTGTTCGAAGTGTGCTGAAGGGTTACGAAATTATTGCCGGAGAGCGCAGATTCAGAGCGTCACAGTTATGCGGTGTTCCGACCATTTCTGCTGTCGTAAAGAAGTTGTCCGATGAGCAGGTCATGCAAATTGCACTCATTGAAAACGTTCAGCGTGAAGATTTGAATGCGATGGAGGTTGCGCTCGCTTATCAGGCACTTATTGATCAATTCTCTTTTACGCAAGAGGAGCTTTCGCTCAAGGTAGGAAAAAGCCGTTCTCATATCGCCAACTTTCTAAGGCTTCTTCAGCTTCCGGAAGAAATCAAGCAGTTTGTTTCACGTGGAACCCTATCCATGGGACATGCGAGAGCCATTGTAGGCCTGAAGGATGAGAAACAGAAAAAGCATATGGCCGATATGGTCATCAAAAATGATTGGAGCGTCCGTGAGCTGGAGGATGCGATTAAACATCTCGATGAGAATCAAAAGGGACTAAAAGCTAAAGAGAAGCAAACGCCCAAAAAAGGCGATCCGTATATTCATCAGGTCGAGGAAACGTTGCGAGGAAGGTTCCATACGACAGTGAAAATCAAAAACAAGCAAAACAAAGGGAAAATTGAACTGTCGTATTATTCGAAGGAAGATTTGGAACGATTGCTGGATTTGTTGCAGGGCAAAATAGGATAGATAAACAAAAACATGCGGCATGCCGGTTTGGGAGGAAAATCTCAACCAGGTATGCCTTGTTTTAGCTCAGGAGAAAGGTGAGAAAAACTGGAAATGTCTAAGGTTATCTATTTCGATAATGCCGCATCGTCCTGGCCCAAGCCGGGTGCTGTGTCGGAGGCGATGATGCGCAGCCTGGAAGATGCTGCTGCCAATCCGGGCAGAGGAAGCCATCAAATGGCTGTACAGGCCAGCCGGGTTCTGTTCGAAGCCAGAAAAAATTTGGCGAAGCTGTTTGGGGTTAAAAATCCAAACGATATTTCTTTCGCTTTAAATACAACAATGGCCTTGAACCAGGCGATAAAAGGATTTGTTAAGCCGGGGCAGCATGTGGTCAGCACCTCACTGGAGCATAACTCGGTTCGCAGGCCGTTGGAATTTCTCAAAGAAACCCGCGGGGTTGAGGTTAGCTATGTCTCCTCGCAAGAGGATGGAACAATTGATTGGAATGAGCTGGTGTCGGTGGTTCGTCCAGACACATCATTGCTCGTGCTCAGCCATGGATCAAACCTGTTAGGAAGTATTTTCCCGATACAATACATAGCGAAGCTGAAAAAAAGCTTTCCTCAGCTGAAGGTGCTGGTGGACGCCGCCCAAACGGCAGGCACTCTGCCAATCCATGTGGAGCAGATGGAGATTGATATGCTGGCTTTTCCAGGGCATAAGGGGCTGCTTGGGCCGCAAGGGACCGGAGGCTTATATATTCACCCTGAGCTGGAGCTGGAGCCTGTTTTCCACGGCGGGACCGGGAGCCAATCGGAAGCCATCGGCCAGCCGAATGTAAGACCGGATAAGTATGAGTCGGGCACTCAGAATACAGTCGGGATTGCAGGCTTAAACGCAGGGGTCAAGTTTGTTCTTGAGCAAAAGCTTGAAGCCATTCATCAGAAGGAATGGGCCTTCACTCAGAAAATCATGGAGGCGCTGCAGGGCATTAACCGTCTGCATCTGCTTGGTCCGAAGCTGGGAGAGAACCGGACAGGGATTGTTTCCTTCTATCATGAAGGCGTCGATGCTTCAGAAATGGCCTTTATACTCGATCAATCGTTCCAGATTGCAGTACGATCGGGCTACCATTGCACTCCGCTTGCGCATGAGGTCGCCAAGACAGTAGGCAAAGGCGCTGTTCGGGCGAGTGTGGGATATTTTACTACTGAAGAAGAAGTAGATACACTTATTGATGCCGTCACCCAAATTTGCCGTCATTATGAAAGCTAGTTTCTAAGCAATGAAAGCTAGATCTAGAGAGACAAAGGGAGTGCGCAGGACATGATTTTATTAAGCACGGAACAACTGACGTATGCTATCATTGCTTTGCTTGTGCTGGTCGTCGTTTTATTTTTTCTACTGCTGGGGGTCTCCAGGAAGCTGGGCCGTGTTCGCAGTCAGTACCTTCAATTCATTAACAACGGCACCACGGACAACATGGAGCAGCTTGTTATCGATTTGCAGAAAAGGGTGAATGAGCTGCAGGAGGGACAAGTCCGGCAGCAGCAAACGAGCGTCCAGATTCAGGCGGATATGAAAAAAATGCAATCCAAGGTTGGAGTGCATCGGTATAACGCCTTTGGCGAGCGTGGAAATGATTTGAGCTTTTCTGTAGCCATTTTGAACGAATATCAGGATGGTGTTGTACTCACAGGAATTCATAACCGGGAAGACACCTACATTTATGCGAAGCCTGTTGCCAAGGGACAATCGACGTATACGCTTACTCCTGAAGAGAAAGAAGCGATTGCTCGGAGCGGACAAGGGAGCTCGTCGTAGGCCGGAGCGTTCTGGTCAAGGCTCGTGACAAGGCGGAAGCGATAACATCGGACATTTGCATAACCACGCTCAACCGCGTGTTCTGCAGCACGAAAAATTCCATAAATCCTCCGACGTTTACAATGCCTTTAATGTGGACATCGCCGACCGGAGGAAGTTCTTTATTAACTCCCGCACCTGGCTTAATGGGGCCTTCTCCAAGCTGAATATTTCCGACGCTGGACAGCTGGCCGAGACAGGCATCAATCGCTACAATAAACGGAGAATCGTATTGTTTGTTAATTGAAGCTATCGTTTCGGCCAGATTCATCGCATGCACCGGCTCTTCAAGTGTGCCGAACAAGCCGAAGCGGGGATGATGCAGGGACTGAATTTTGGAGCCGACGAGCGGCCCGAGAGAATCTCCCGTGGAGCGATCTGTTCCTACACACACGACGACAATGGCCTGCCGGTAGGGCACGTGGCTAAAGGTTCGTACAAGCTGTTGAGACAACAACTCAGCGGTGTTACACTCTTGGTAAGACATTTTGAATAAAGGTGCTGGATTCGGCTGAGGTGCGGCTGCTTCCGGAAACAGGCTCATCGGTATCCCTCCAAGTATTGATCAGAATCGCGTAAGTGCTTTCTGTTTTTACTAGTATATGGAGGTTGCTAGACTTTTATACGTTACTGCTAGGAACAATCCGGGAGGAATTATGAATGGATTCGCACATGCTCATTGCCTTTGATTCTACGCAGCAGGCACTGCGTGCAGAGATGCTGCTGGAATATGCCGATATTGACATCGACATCCGGCCGACCCCCAAGCAAATTACAGCTGGCTGTGCGTTATCTATTGAATTCCCCTCCGATCAGCTGGATGAAGTGAAGAGCATCATTCTCTCCGAGCAGGTTGAAATTCGCGGGATATTCGCAAGACAGCAGGATGAATATACTGAGGTAGCTATAGGCTAAGACGCTTTATTCGTTTAAGAATAAGAGGGGGAGAAGGGAATGTCTGTTTGGACATCCTTGCAGCAGGGGATACTGTCAACAGGAGCAACGGCCGGAGAAGAGCCGGAAACGTTGGGAACGCTGAAAACTAAAATGGTTGCTTATTTCACAGATCCTCTCTTGTGGACCACGTTACTGCTCATTGTTGTGAAAATCGCGGCGATCCTGATCGTAAGCCGGCTTTTCATTAAAGTGGCCCACAAAACGGCCAATCATTTCATGTCCGTCAAGGATCGCGGGCCAATTAAGCTGGATACCCGCCGGACGCATACCATCGGCAAGCTGTTCAACAATGTCATCTCATATATTGTCAATTTCATTGCGGTTCTATTGATTTTGAAGCTGTTAGGGTTTGACTTGGCGCCTTTTTTGGCTGGAGCCGGAGTGCTTGGTCTGGCCATCGGCTTTGGGGCACAAAGTCTGGTGAAGGATGTAATTACAGGTTTTTTTATTATTTTCGAGGATCAGTTCGCGGTTGGGGACATTATTCAAACCGGCACATTTAAAGGCACAGTGGAGGAAATCGGTTTGCGAGTGACCCGGATTCGCAGTTGGACTGGGGAAGTGCATATCATTCCTAATGGCTCGATTACTCAAGTGACCAACTTCTCCGTGAACAATTCACTCGCCGTAGTCGATGTCTCCATTTCTTCTGTCACAGATATTGATCGCGCGCTGACGGTTATTAAGGAGACGGTTTCTGCGCAGTATGAGGCCGAGGAGAATATGATGAAAGAGCCGGATGTGTTAGGCGTTCAATCTCTGAACGGTCTGGAAATTGTAATTCGGGTGACGGCGGAATGTATGCCGAATACACACTTTGCGGTGGGGCGGAAGCTGAATGCCGAAATCAAGAAGGCGTTGGACGAACACGGAATCGCGATGCCGACACTGCCGGGTTTGGCGACTTTATATAGAACGGAGACAAAGTAATGATGCAGGGGAAAACGTTTCAATTGGGCGATATCGTACAAATGAAAAAGCCTCATCCATGCGGAACCAACGAATGGGAGATTATTCGGATGGGTATGGATATCCGGATCAAATGCGTGGGCTGTAAGCACAGTGTGCTTGTGCCGCGGCAAAAATTTGAGAAGAAGCTGAAAAAAGTGCTTCGTTCTGCGGCAACCGGTGTGCCGGGAGGTGACGGGGGGAACCCTTCGGAATGATTTTGAAATACAGGCTTGCTAGTTGGCAGTTAAGCGTGTTATAATACGTTTTGTCCGCTGTTTCAGCGGAGATATGGAAAGGTACCCAAGAGGCCCAAGGGGGCTGACTCGAAATCAGCTAGGCGTCGCGAGGCGTGCGTGGGTTCGAATCCCACCCTTTCCGCCATTCATACCATGATGAACATAACTCTTCTGCTGAGTGCAGAAGAGTTTTTGATTTTTATGGATACCGGAGTTTAGAGAAGGCGATATGTACCAGCCAGTGTGCCGGTTGAAGCGGGATGAGAAGACCCCGGCCGGGGGAAGGTAAGAAGAAAAAAAGGAGGCCCCGGTATGCTGAAGATTGCTCACGCGGCGTATGTGCAGACGATACGAAATCATGATCGGCAGTATGCGGAAGTCAAGGTCGTGCTGGAAGGGATGGAGCACGAGGAGTATTTGGCGTATTTCAAGTACAATGCCGATCATAATACACTGGAGCTGCCTTTTCTGACGAAGAACGAGTCTTCCTTTGAAATCGACTGGTTTGAGAACAGTCTGCATCAAGCGTACCAGCCTGAGGGATGGCTGGAGCAGGCGCGATCTGAATTGTATGCCAAGCTGCTGGCCTACGGAGATATCCGAAGCAGGGTGGAGGCCGCTTTGTCCTCCCCGGTGGTGGAAGCGGAACAGCCCGCGCATCTTCCAATCTTATAAAACCGTCATGACTCTCTATCGCTCTGTCGTGTCCCCGGTATGAAAGCTGAAAGCAGCTCTTTCACAGAAAAATGAAAAACCTGCCTGACGGAGATTGGGCTCCCAAGGCAGGTTTTCATTTTATTCCAGCGGGACAAGCTGAAATCAGAAGCACTGTAAACGGCACGCGATAAAGCTATTTCGCTAGATCCGGTTTTTGTAGGTCCACTGGCGGTTCTTGTTCGTCGTTTCCGGAAAAATATCGCCCTGCTCCAAAGTGACGTGCTTCGGATCATTGATACCCATGTGATGATCGGAATCGCCTTTCTCAATGTACTCGGCGCTCTTCGGCGCTTTGTCTCCCGGCTTGAATTGGGTTGGTTCTCCCATTTGCTTCTCACCTCCATCAGCTTTGTCTGCTGTAGTGTGCGAAAAGAGTTCTGGTTTTATTCCGGTTTTATTCGGTATCTGCTTGTCATGGGCGATTCATTTTGGTATCATATTATGGTGCGAGTTTTTATTGCAATGCAATGCTCGCTCCTTGCTCCAGAAGGCGATGCCGAAGTAGGGGCCGTTTAGTCCAAGAGGAGGTGAATCGATATGCGCAAATATGAAGTGATGTACGTAATCCGTACTGACCTTGACCAGGAAGCTGTTCAAGCTGTCGTGGAGAAATTCCAAGGCATCATCTCGAATGGTGGCGAAATTACGAAGCATGATGTAATGGGTAAACGCCGTCTTGCGTATGAGATCAACAAGTCCCGTGATGGAATTTACGTTTTGGTGAATTTCACAGCCACTCCTGAAGTGGTAGCGGAGCTTGACCGTGTGATGAAGATTTCTAAAGATGAAATCATTCGTTACCTGATCGTCAAAGACGTTGCCTAAGATTCGTGTTTTGTAAAGTCTGGAGGGATGTTGATTGTTAAACCGTGTCATTCTAATCGGCAGACTGACCCGTGATCCAGAGCTCCGATATACGCCAGCCGGCGTAGCGGTAACGCAGTTTTCCTTAGCTGTTAACCGTTCGTACTCTAATCAGCAGGGCGACCGTGAAGCGGACTTTATCGATATTGTTACCTGGCGTCAGCTGGCTGAAACGTGCGCGAATTATTTGCGCAAGGGTCGTCTGACAGCAGTAGAAGGGCGCATTCAAACCCGCAACTATGAAAACGCTGAAGGTCGGAAAGTGTATGTTACCGAAGTGGTGGCTGACAATGTCCGGTTCTTGGAGTCTTCTGGTAGTGGCGGAGGAGGCGGTTCTTCGATGCCGGAAGAAGGCGGCTACGGCGGTGGACGCAGCAATTACCAGTCCGGAGGCAGTGGCGGCGGAAACGCAGGCGGCAGCCGGTATAATGGCGGTAATAACCGTGGTGGCGGTAATCAGGATCCGTTCTCAGATGACGGCAAACCAATCGACATATCGGACGACGACCTACCATTTTAAGATGAAAGGACTGAAAACAACATGGCTTTCCAAAAGAGAGAAAACGCTGGTGGAGACGAGCGTCCGGAAAGAAAGTTTGGCGGCCGCAAAGGCGGACGTAACAAACGCCGGAAAGTTTGTTTCTTCACTGTTAATAAAATCACTCACATCGACTACAAAGATGTTGATACTCTCCGTAAGTTCATCAGCGAGCGTGGTAAAATCTTGCCGCGCCGTGTAACTGGAACAAGCGCGAAATATCAGCGTATGCTGACCGTTGCGGTTAAACGCGCGCGTCAAATCGCATTGCTGCCGTACACTACGGAGTAGTTCCGATGAGATAAAAAGAGGCTTCCTTTATGCTTCGGCGTAAAGGAACGCCTCTTTTTTTGAACCATTTTTTAGTTATTTGCGGTGTATCGCACAAGGACCAGAAGGAGGAGCCCGAAAGAGAAGGCCGGTTGTTTTTGCTGCGTCTTCTTAAACTTAAGAATTATTTAAGGAAATGCGCCGGGGATTGTTAAGAAAGAATTGGTACATTAAGGCCGGAGTGAAAAACCAATACATGAAAGGCCGGTTTCTATGCACCCACCAGTTATTGGCGCAGAACAGTTCGCTACAATGTACCACAAATACTTAATTCCGCTGCAGCACTACATATACCGCTATACACGCAATGATCAAGATGCGGAGGATATCGCACAAGAAGCGTTCATGCGAATGTACATGCGGGCGATCAATCCCGAAACGGCAAAAGCCTGGTTGTACCGGACGGCGTACCATCTGTTCGTGGACAATTGGCGCAAAAACAAAAAATGGAGCGGCGTTCCAATTGAAGCCATACCGGAGCCGCTTGGTCTGGAGCAGCATACCCCGGAGCGGATGCTGCTGGCTGGAGAGATGCGGGACGAAATCGGAACCGCGATTCAGCGTCTGAAGCCGCGGGAGCAGGCGGTGCTTCATATGATTCAGCGTGAAGGCGTCAGCTATCAGGTGATAGCCAAGCGGCTGGGCTGCTCCGAGAATACGGTTAAATCCGTCGTTTTCCGGGCGCGCAGGCGCATGCGGAATTGGGTTGATTTGACGGAGGCCCGCTGAGTCTAGAAGTAATATTGCCATACCGCGTGATTGGGGATTGTAAGCCCGATTACGCGGTTTTTGTTGTCTACATGCGGCCGATAGATGCATACGTCTTAGACAAGGCCCCGAGCTTGCCTGGAGAGGGCTTGTCATTAAGGGAACGCTCAAGCAGGCTGTCGGCTCTCACTGTGCTGCTGTTCAGGCTCCGCGTCATCTTTTCCTCTCCCCGATGCCGGATCCGTGAAACGATAACGTGAACTTGTCCGTATCAGTATGTTATAATAGGAGGGAGTGCTTAAGAACCGCAAGGAGCGGAAATGACAACGTGCAAGAGGTGACCATATTGCCATTTAGCAAAAAGCAGACTTTGCTCTGGAGCTTGATCTATCTCGTTTTATTGTTTCTTAGTCTTACGCCGCTGGGGCTTTTGACGATACATTTCGTTGCCATTCCGCCACTGATTTTGTTTGTCAAAAACCGGACGCCTGTATTTGCGGCCGCTTTTGTGGGAAGCTTGATTGGGCTGTTGGCCGTCAGTATGCTGCTTCAGCTCTCATTTATTGGCTATGCCGGTATTATGATTGCGGCGTTCTTTTTATCGCCTGTTGTCATTATGGGAACCCTGTACCGCAAAAAAGCGCCAGCCCGTTCCGCGATTACTGCCGGTGTGATGACACTGCTCGGCCAGCAGCTGCTTATGCTCGTGCTTTTGACGCTGATGGGGTATAACGTAACCAAGGGACTCCGGAATTACATGCAGGAAAGCATGGCCCTGTCCCAGCAGTTACTCCATATGCAGCTTCCTCAGGAAGTGGTGGATCTCACCCTTACGACCATGACGCAAATCATTCCAATGTTTCTGATTGCGTTTGCCTTTTACTACACGGTGATTACGCATTGGCTTGGCAGAAAGCTGTTGAACCGCTATGGAGCCGAGATTCCGGGCTTAAAGCCGGTGCGTGAATGGATGCTCCCTAAATCATTCGTATGGATTTACTTGATTGCGCTCGTATGCAGCTTTTTGTTCGTTCAGGATAGTCAGTCGATGCTCGCAGTTATTCTTATGAACCTGCTTCCGATATTGACGTTTACGTTCGGAGTACAGGCTGTGGCGTTCTTGTCGTTTGTGTGTTATCAGAAAGGGTGGAACTACGCCTTGCCGGTCCTCGCCTTTATTTTTGTTATTTTTCCGCCGTTTCAGACGCTGCTGGCGATGCTGGGTGTTTTCGATGTTGCATTTCCGATTCGGGAACGGATGAAGGCGAAGTAAAGAAAGGGTAGGGACCGAAGAATGCCGAAATTCCTGTTTCACCGCTGGCATGGACAGCATATGCTGTGGTGCTTTGTGCTGCTTTTGCTGCTGACTGTCGTGCTGTTCGCCTACGAGCCGCTGCTAGGGGGGATTTCCGCTGTTTTGTGCGGAGCGCTTGCGTATTTTACGATGAGAGCGGAAGCTGCTTTTCGCAAAGAGCTGAATGACTACGTGCTCACCTTAAGCCACCGGGTCAAAAAAGCCGGCAATGAGGTGTTTAATGAGCTGCCTATCGGCATCATTCTGTACAATGAAGAAGGGGCGATTGAGTGGCATAACGCCTTCGTAAGCCGGATGTTCGATAAGGAGTCGCTGCTGGGCGAGGCGCTGGGGGATTTGCTGCCCCAGTTAAAGGGCCGTAAGGAGAAGGAAGCCCGGATTGATTTCTCCCTGAATCAGTTTATGTATCAGGCGATGATTAAATCGGAGGAGCGGCTGCTGTACATTTATGACCGGACGGCGCTGGCGAATGTCACACAGCGGTATGAGGAAGAACGGATCGCGCTGGGCATTATTATGCTTGATAATTTGGATGAGGCCTCGCAGGGGATGGATGAGCAGACTCGCAGCATCATGCTTGCCAAGGTAACAGGCGAGATGACAGCCTGGACGCAAAGGCATCAGGTGTTTATCCGCAGGCTCTCAACCGACCGGTACCTCATTTTGATGGATCAGAAAACCTTAAAGCAGCTTGAGCAGGACCGGTTTGAAATTTTGGATGATGTCCGTGATTTGACGCAGGAATACAAGCTGCCGCTTACGCTAAGTATCGGGATCGCCAGCGGCGCCGATAATTTGATGCAGCTCGGCCAGCAGGCGCAGGCGAGCCTGGACATGGCGCTGGGCCGGGGCGGCGATCAGGCGGCGGTGAAGGTCGGCCAGCGGCTCTCGTTCTACGGCGGCCGTTCAAATGCTGTGGAGAAGCGGACGAGGGTGCGGGCACGGGTCATCTCCCACGCGCTGCGGGATTTAATCCGGGAGAGCGACAAAGTCGTCATCATGGGCCACCGAATGCCGGACATGGACTCCATTGGGGCGGCGATTGGCGTGCTCAAGGCTGTGCAGGTAAGCAGCAAGGAAGGCTATATCGTGCTGGAGGCGGTCAATCCGTCTATTCACCGGCTCATGGAAACGATTGGCGAGGATGAGAAGCTGAACCGATGGTTTATTACGCCGGAGCAGGCTGTTCAAATTATGAATCCCAGGACATTGGCCGTAGTTGTCGATACCCATAAGGCATCCATGGTTGCAGAGCCGCGTCTGCTGCAGCAAACGAGCCGCACCGTAGTCATCGACCACCACCGGCGCAGCGAGGAATTCATTGAAGCGACTCTGGTGTATATGGAGCCTTATGCATCGTCAACCTGCGAGCTGGTTACCGAGCTGCTGCAGTACTTCAATGAACGGCTGAATATGGAGGTGCTGGAGGCTACGGCGCTTTTGGCGGGCATCGTGGTCGACACGAAAAGCTTTGCCCTGCGAACCGGCGCCCGGACCTTTGAAGCAGCCTCATTTCTGCGGCGCAGCGGCGCTGATTCCGCGCTCATTCAACGGATGCTGAAAGAGGATTTGGAGCAGTATCTCAAAAAAGCGGAAATTATGAAGCATGCGGAAATTATTTATCAGCATATCTCGTTAGCTGTGGCAGAGCCGAATCGCAAATATTCTCAGTTGCTCATCGCGCAGGTTGCTGATACATTGTTGAATATGACAGATATTATGGCCTCCTTTGTAATAAGCGAAAGGCCGGACGGTTTAATCGGCATCAGCGCCCGGTCGCTGGGGCAAATCAACGTTCAGCTGGTAATGGAACGGATGGGCGGCGGCGGCCATTTGACGAACGCTGCCGCTCAAGTGGAGGGCACACTGCCGGTAGTGGCCGCACGATTGAAGCAGGTATTGAAAGAAATTGACGAGGAAGAGGGGTTGTTCGAATGAAGGTCGTATTTCTGAAGGATATGAAGGGTCAAGGCAAAAAAGGCGAAGTTAAAGAGGTCTCGGAAGGCTACGCACGCAACTTTCTAATTCCGAGAGGTGTCGTTTCTCCAGCGTCGGAAGGAAACGTGAAGCAGGCCGAAGAGCTGAAAAAAGGCGAGCAGAAGCGCAAAGAGCGTGAGAAAGAAGAAGCGATTGAGCTGGGCAAGAAGCTGGAAGAGATTACGGTGCAAATCAAAACAAAGGCTGGCGAGGGCGGTCGCTTGTTCGGCTCGATTACAAGCAGCAAAATCGGTGATGAGCTGGCCAAATTGAAGCTGAAGATTGATAAGCGCAAGCTGGTGCTGGATGAGCCGATTCGTTCACTCGGAGTTACCCAGGTGCCGGTTAAGCTGCATCCTGAAGTGACCGCAAAGCTGAAGGTTCATGTCATGGAAGAATAAGTTGTTACTGATTTTGCAGTTTTGTGAGGATCGAAGTTGAAGAAGCCGCGGTAGAACCTGCCACTTGTTCTGCTGCGGTTTTCTACTGTGTTCAGCAGCGGACAATTGCAGAATCAGCACAGATTTACGGAAGTAGAAGAGGGAGGCGGCTATGGACGGACAGGCCATATTTGATCGGGTTCCCCCGCAAAATCTGGAAGCGGAGCAGGCGGTGCTTGGAGCCATATTGCTGGAGAGCGAAGCGCTGGTTACGGTTCTGGAGCGAATCTCCAGCGAGGACTTCTACCGCGGGTCACATCAATCGATCTTTGCAGCGATGCAGGAGCTGGCTGCTGAGGAAGAGCCGATTGATCTGATCACATTAACGGCCCGGCTGCAGGATAACCAGCAGCTGGAGGATATCGGCGGCGTCAGCTACCTCAGCGAGCTGGCCAGCAGCGTGCCGACGGCGGCGAACGTGGATTATTATGCCCAAATCGTGGAGGAAAAATCCACACTGCGCCGATTAATCCGCACAGCCACACAGCTGGTCAGCAATGGCTATGCCGGCGGTGAAGATGTAGGCGATTTGCTGAGCGATGCGGAGAAGCGGATTCTGGAAATCTCCCAGCGCCGTTCCGGGACGGGCTTTGTCGCGATCCGGGATGTATTGATGGAGGTATTCGACCGGGTAGAATATTTGTATTCCCATAAAGGCGGGACCACCGGAATTCCTTCCGGATTTGCCGATTTGGACAAAATGACGGCCGGCTTCCAGCGATCAGACCTCATTATAGTGGCGGCGCGTCCTTCAGTCGGTAAAACGGCGTTTGCCCTGAACATTGCCCAAAATGTAGGGGTGCGGGCCAAAGAAACCGTGGCTATCTTCAGCCTCGAGATGGGCGCGGCACAGCTGGTGCAGCGGATGATCTGCGCAGAAGCCAATGTAGACGCCAGCCGGATTCGTAACGGGGATTTGCAGGGGGATGACTGGGAGAAGCTGACGATGGCGATCGGGTCTCTCGGGGAAGCCAGCATCTATATTGACGATTCCCCGTCTGTAACCGTAGCCGATATCCGGGCCAAGTGCCGCCGCCTGAAGAAGGAAAAAGGGCTGGGTATGATTCTGATTGATTATTTGCAGCTTATTCAAGGGCGGGGCAAAGCCGGCGAGAACCGGCAGCAGGAAGTATCCGAAATCTCGCGGACACTCAAGCAAATTGCCAGGGAGCTTGATGTTCCGGTAATAGCGCTGTCTCAGCTCAGCCGGGGCGTGGAGCAGCGGCAGGATAAGCGGCCGATGATGTCAGACCTCCGGGAATCCGGCTCGATTGAGCAGGATGCGGACATCGTAGCGTTCTTGTACCGGGATGATTACTACGATAAAGAATCCGAGAAGAAGAACATCATCGAGATTATTATTGCCAAGCAGCGGAACGGCCCTGTCGGCACCGTGGAGCTGGCTTTTCTCAAAAACTTCAATAAGTTCGTCAGCTTGGACCGGACCCATTCGGAGGCTTCCGGAATGTAACGGGGCGAGCCTGCAGGGAGCCTTTCTGTGTTTGGAGAGGCTTTCATTCCGGGCGGGCTGGCTGGCAGCGTCTGCGGATTAACGTCATCAGTCTTGTCAAAGAGACGAACAATTATACAGCCCTTCGCGGAATTGTTCGTTATTACATTGACTTTATTTTTGTAACTTGATACACTGGAACTGCTGTCAAAATGCCAATATGGCATGAAAACCGGGCACGGGCAAGGTGCCTTCTGGGGGTAATGAACGATGTCAACTGTGGTTGTGGTAGGGACCCAATGGGGCGATGAAGGAAAAGGAAAGATCACTGACTTTTTGGCGGAAAACGCTGAAGTGGTGGCTCGTTACCAAGGCGGAAACAATGCCGGCCATACCATTTTGATTCAGGATAAAAAGTATAAGCTGCACTTGGTGCCTTCGGGTATTTTTTATGGCGATAAAATTTGTGTCATCGGCAACGGGATGGTTATTAATCCGCAGGCGCTGATTGAAGAACTTGAGTATATTCACGGTCACGGCTTCTCTACGGACAACCTGCGCATCAGCGATCGCGCGCATGTCATCATGCCGTATCACTTGCTGCTGGACGGCTTGGAGGAAGACCGCAAAGGCGATAACAAAATCGGAACGACCCGCAAGGGGATCGGGCCTTGTTATATGGATAAAGCGGCTCGCAACGGGATTCGGATTGCGGATCTGATGGATTCGGCCGAGTTCGAGCAAAAGCTGCGCCGCATCATTGCTGAGAAAAACACGCTCATTCAGTCCGTATACGGCGCCGAGCCGTTGGATGTGGAGCCAATCTTGAAGGAATACCTCGGTTACGCGGAAGTGCTTCGCAAGTATGTAACAGACACCTCCGTCGTGCTGAACGATGCGATTGATGGCGGCAAAAAAGTGCTGTTCGAGGGCGCGCAAGGGGTTATGCTGGATATCGACCAAGGCACATACCCGTTCGTAACATCGTCCAATCCGACGGCTGGCGGCGTGTGCATCGGCTCCGGCGTAGGCCCGTCCAAGATTCAGCAGGTTATTGGCGTAGCCAAAGCGTATACGACCCGTGTCGGCGACGGACCGTTCCCAACCGAGCTGAACAATGAGACCGGAAACTGGATTCGCGAAAAAGGCAATGAGTACGGCACAACAACCGGCCGTCCGCGCCGTGTAGGCTGGTTCGACAGTGTTGTGGTGCGTCATGCGCGCCGGGTCAGCGGAATTACCGGCTTGTCCCTGAACTCGATTGACGTTCTGTCGGGTCTGGAAACGGTGAAAATCTGCACCAGCTACAAATACCGCGGGGAAGTTATCGAGCATTATCCGGCCAGCTTGAACATGCTGTCGGAGTGTGAAGCGATTTATGAAGAGCTGCCAGGCTGGAGCGAAGACATCGGCAACGTCAAAACATTGGCGGATCTGCCTGAGAATGCGCGCCGTTATGTAGAACGAATCGAACAGCTGACAGGGATTCCAATCGCTATTTTCTCCGTTGGACGGAACCGGGAGCAAACTAACCTCGTACTTGACATTTATTAATTTGCGGCATTGTACCAAAGAATTTCCGATCTGGCCCGAAACAGGGGCCGGAGAGGGGATTCTTTTTTTTGTTTTGGTCCATACTGGGTAAAAAAGGGACTGAGCGCAAAGGTGGGCGGCAGCAAATATGAAATGGATGATGTGGTTGGCAAAAGGGTGTGTCGGGCTGGCGATGGCCGGGGGGGTGTCCATGCTGGCGACGTGGCTGACGCTGCAGGCATATACGGAGCAGGCGGTAGAGAAGCTGCCTCTGCCAGCGGCGATGAAGCAGCAGGTATTGGCGGGCAGACCGGACCTGAATCAGGTCTGGAACGGAGTGCTCCATCAGGCGGAAGGTCTGATACAGCAGGCAAGCAGTGCGGCCGGCTCCGGATCACGTGGTTCAACAGCCGTACAGGGAAAATCGGGTTCAGGCCAATCCGGGGACGGCGGTCAGACCAAAGCCGGCACCGGGAGCGCGGAAAACTCCTATCCGGCGGTCTCTGACGATACCGGCAAGAGCAGCCGGCCGGGGGATACAGGCTTAAGCATGGCCCAGTCCGGGCAAACCCATGAGGGCACCGGGGCAGGCAGTGATGATCTGCACGGGTTAAATGAGGAGGCATTGCCTGCATGGGCGCAGAGCAGCGGAGCGGGTCAGGGGCAAGCCCAGTCGCAGGCCGGACAGGGAAGCACGGGAAGCAGCGGGGGGGCCCAGTCGCACAGCGCCAGTCAGGGAGGCACAGGGAGCCGAGGCGGCGGTGAAATCGCCATGTCCACCGAGCAGCTGCAGCGGGCCAAGGAGAGCTTATCTGCGGAGGATAAGTCCCAAATTTTCAATATTATTTTTAACCGGCTCAGTTCGGAGGAGCTTCAGCAAATTTCCGCGCTTATGGAGGACGGACTGACTCCGGAGGAGATCGCCAAGATACAACACATTGTCCAGAACCGGGTGGAGCCAGAGGAAATGCAGATGCTGGTGAAGCTCTTAACGAAGGCGAATTAATTGCTTGTTACTATGTTTTCTCTTGCATTTGTATTGCGAGAGTGCATAAATAAAAGCAGGTTGAAGTGCGGGATGAAGGGCGGATGATGGGATACCGTGAAGGCCAGCCATTCAAGCAAGAAGCCTATCTGGAGTTTGTTTACATGTCTTTTCTCATAACGAAGTCTGGCTTTAGTAAATATTCCAAGGGGTAAATATCATCTCTTGCAGAAATTAATGCTTTAAACGAGGCGATGGGGACTCTCTTATTTTCTCCATTCGTGTAGTGATTCCCCAGCTTCGCCGGCTCCTCGAGCCGAATAATAACAAATGCATCTTCCTCATCGGTCAATTTGTATATGACATTCTCAGGATTTAATACATTATCCATCTGATCCAATGTCATGACATGGAATTCTCTGTTTCTCCACTCGGTTTGGATTAACTGAAAGGCTTGATTTTTCACCAGATCAATAAATCGTTCAGGATGGAGGTTTAATTCAATCCCAGTCAAATAGCCGTGCTTATCCATATCGTTGGCATACTCGGTGTTGTAACCTTTCTGGTCATCCGCTTGAAATGTAGGTGCGGCAACCGGGATCTGGTCTAGATAAGCAGCCAGGCTTGTGCTTGTATTGTAAGGGATGCTGATTTGATCCGGATTCAAATGCAAATACAGCTCGTGATCGGCAGCTTCTTCGTGAACTGCGGGTGGTTTTAAATAAATATAACCCATACTGTACGAATAATCGTAGTAGCAAGTAATTCTCATCCTTCTCTGCTCCTGTCTTTTCATGTGATGATTACTAGACAAGTTTAAAACCCGTCGGAGTATATCCCTAACCTGCTACCGTATTGGCTTCATAAAATGCAAACATTCGAAAGAAAGCGGTTGTTCCAAAAAATACAGTAGAAATCACTAGCGTTGCATTAATTTTCCCTAAATCTTCATAATTTTCTGTATTTATCTCATTCAGACGCAAAAAAATCCTTTACAATGGATTGGCAGGTAGTTCCTGT